>JBEKQE010000004.1:0-64833 GCA_049520035.1 Syntrophobacteraceae bacterium
GGTCGATCGTTTTGGCCGCGCTTTGCGTGTGTAGCGTAGAAAAAACAAGATGGCCGGTCGCAGCGGCCTCGATCGCCAGGCGTATGGTTTCCAGGTCACGCATTTCGCCTACCAGGATAATGTCGGGGTCCTCCCGCAGAGAGGCCCTCAGCGCGGCTGAAAAAGTTCGTGTATGAGTGCCGACCTCCCGGTGATTTACAATGCAGTTCTTACTCGTATGCACAAACTCTACGGGGTCTTCGATGGTGATTATATGATCTTTTCTCTTGCGGTTCACCTCGTCGATTATCGCCGCGAGCGTTGTTGACTTCCCGCTTCCGGTCGGGCCCGTCACAATGACGATTCCTCGAGGCAGAAGGGCCAGCCGACTTATTACCGGGGGGAGGCCAAGCTGCTCGACTGTGAGGATTTCGTTCGGGATCTCGCGAAATACCGCTCCGATCCCGTTTATTTGCAGAAAGAAATTCACCCTGTAACGGGCAAGCCCTGGAATTTCGTATGCGAAATCGAGGTCTCCGGTTTCCTCGAATACCTTGATCTTATCTTCAGGGGTGATCTCGTAGAGCATCGAGCGCAGTTCGTTGTCGTCCAGAACTCTATATTTGACGCGCTCCAGGTCGCCTCGAATCCTCAAAACCGGCTGCTGGCCCGAAACGAGATGCACGTCGGAGGCTTTTTGTTCGTTCATCAGTTTGAAAAAGGCATCTATTTTAGCCATGGACTCTCCTTGGAGAGGTGTGCCGGACTGAGGCTTTCGCAGGAATGACCCTTGAGTATCCGCTTCCTGTCGAGAATTCGGCGCCTGGTGCAGGAGATCGTTCCATCCCAGACCGTGCGGTCA
Source organism: Syntrophobacteraceae bacterium (assembly GCA_049520035.1). GTDB lineage: Bacteria > Desulfobacterota > Syntrophobacteria > Syntrophobacterales > Syntrophobacteraceae > SbD1. Next base: position 842 of record JBEKQE010000004.1, read on the forward strand.
AGCAACAATTGTGCCGCGCGCAGGAGCCGGGGACCGGACGTCCGATATCGGATGTCCAAGACAGATGTTGAGAGGATATCAACCATTCGCTGCGACTATAACTCCACCGTTATCCAGTGCCTGTGCCGGTCGTCCAGGCGAGTGAGGCCGGCTTTTGAGGCCGCATCCAGCGCTTGCCTGAACTCCGTTGAAGTGATTCTGCGGTTTATCACCCTGTTCGAGAGAGCCCTGCCGCAGGGGTGGTACTGGTCCATAATGTTGATGTAGGTCTGGGCCGAGATCCGTGTGGCTATGAAATCGACAATTTCAGCCGTTCCGGCAAGGCCGTTCGGCATTACGAGATGCCTCACCAGCACGCCCCTTTGAGCCAGCCCGCTCCCATCCAAAACCAGGTCACCCACCTGCCTGTGCATTTCCCGAAGGGCTTCACGCGCCCGCTCGGGGTAGTCCGGCGCGTTGCATAGCTCACGCGCTGCCCCAGGATCCCAGAATTTGAAATCCGGCATATAAATATCGACAATTCCGTCCAAAAGCTTTAACGCCGAAACCCGCTCATATCCACCGCAATTATAGACAAGCGGAACGTGCAGCCCCTTTTCGACAGCTATGGAAAGCGCCTCCAGGATCGGCTGAATGACATGCGACGGGGTGACAAAATTTATGTTGTGACAGCCATTTTTTTGAAGAGTGAGCATGATTTCGGCCAGATCTTCCGGACCAACCGGCTTTCCCTCTCCGCCGTGGCTTATGTCGAAGTTCTGGCAGAAATCACAGAAAAGATTGCAATGCGAGAAAAAAATAGTCCCTGAGCCTCTCCTGCCCACAAGAGGCCTCTCCTCGCCGTAATGCGGTCCGTAACTGGCTACCACTGCAAGTTTGCCCGTTCTGCAAAAGCCTGTCTCGCCGGCCGTCCTATCCACCCTGCACATGCGCGGACACAGTGTGCATCTCTTCATCCATCGGGAGGCGCGCCTCAGTGCTTCTTTAAGCCGCCCGCTCCTATATGCTTTGATATACGCAGCGTCCATCTTATATTCCTTCCGCATTTGTTACTCCTCAATGGAACCGCCGGTGTCGAGAGTGAAAAGAAACTGCCGCTGAGCATATCATTTCAGGACAATGGAGCAAACCTGCTTGATTTAAAGAATCACGATTTTGAAATTCAGATGCTGAATCGGGGTTTCTCATTTGCCGGAAAAAGCTCTAACAAAAAGCGAATCGTTGTTTCATCTGCTCTTCCAAACCTCCAGCCAGCCGTTGTAAATATCTTCGGTTGTGCTATATTTGCCTCCCGTTCTAAAACAGAAACCAAAAACTGAATCGGAACGATAGAGGGCCGGCCGTATCCCCCAGCGACGGAATCCAAGTGGCTTTCGAGCAGAGGAGTTCCCATGAGATTGCGTAAAATACTCATGTTGCCCGCCGTGGTTTCAATTTCGGCCATTTTTGCATTCGGCTGCTTTGCCCAACAGGAAGACAGCCAGGTAAACGATAAAGTCCGAGAGCTCCAGGAACAATATCACCGCCTGTTGAAAGACGAATACAATCCTTCGACCATTGAACCGAAAACGAACGGTAAGCCTTCGTTCAGTTCCAAGTCGAGCTGGATGAAGAGTTCGAAAAAGAAGGGCAAGAAATCAGCAAAGCGAAAATCCGGGAAGAAAAAATCCGGGAAGCGTAAGGCATCCAAGAAGGCGCGCTCGGGCAAGAAACACGCCAGGGGCCGGTCGGGAAAACACTCGAAAACCTCTTCAAAAAAAACCGGGAAAGGGACGGCTTCAAATAAAGCTTCGGCCGGAAAAGGATCAAAGTCCTCCGGGGCGTCAGCCCAGTCGACCAAAAAAGGCGCCAAATCTGCTGAGAAGAGCGCAAAAAAGACGAGGAAGCCTTCGGGGTCTCAGAAAAAAAATGGGTCTGAGAAGAAGAGTGCCGTGAAGAAAGGCACAGCGGCAAAGTCCGGTAAAATCGACAGCAAGAAAAAAAAGAGCGCTGAAAAAAAGAATGCCGGCAATAAAGGGGCAACCAAAAAATCCAATAAAACAGATAGCAAGAAAAAAAATGATAAAAAATGATTTTGAGCAAATTCTTGATTTGTATATTTCAAATTTTGTCCTTAAAATGGGTGCCGTGATTGACCCTTCTCTCAAGGAGGCGGCGTTATTTTCGTAGGAGGAAAGGAGAGTCAGGATATGAAGGGGAAGGTACTATCAATCATCACCGCTATTCTGTTTGGGGCGACATTGGTGGCAACCCCGATTGTGATCGCGGCAGGGAGTGACGACACAATGGGGGCCGCTGACACGGAGGAACAGGCGCCTGCGCCTGAGAAAAAGAAGGTAGCCAAGAAAAAGAAAGTGACCAAGAAAGCAACCAAAAAAGCAACTAAAAAGAAAACGGCAAAGAAGAAAACCAGCAAGAAGAAGAAAGCAGCCGAACCTGAAGAAACGCAATAGTTTTGGGAAAGAGCATGCCGCCTCTTTGAGAGATTGTTGAAAATCAGGGCTATGCAAAACCTGCCATTCGATCCGGAATCGAAGGCAGGTTTTGTTTTTTTGCTGGAAGGCGCCCCGCTGACAGCCCCGTCTCTGGTCACGGACAGTGATCATAGACAGGTCAGGAATGGAGAGCGTCGAAAATGAGCGGGGCGCCTTCCGCAGCCCACCCACCCACGCGGGATACCTTCCGCCAAAATATAGTCTCTCATACGAGGATTTGGCGCAGGCTGTTTGAGGTTGTGCAACCTATGGAGTTCATCGTGCATAGCCTGCCCCGGCCCCGATCCGGGGGCGCGCTCTTACAATGTTTCCACTATGCGCCCGAATGCCAGAGCGATTATCTCAATTTGTTGGGGCATAAGGGTGCGCAGGTCCATGATGAAACGATCGGATTCGATTCTCCCTATTATGGGAGGATCGTTTCGGCGAAGGAGTTCCTCGATTTGATTCGGGCTGAAATCGCCTGATTGGATTGCCACAACAAAAGTGGGCAAGTCCTGAGCGGGAAGAGAACCACCGCCCACCTGTGAAAAGCTCCTACAGACCTCGACCCGGAACACTGCTTTGCGGTCCGCCCCTTGAATGGCTGAGGCAAGCTGTTCGGCACGGCCGTTCAATTCTTCCGGAGAAAGGGCTATCATTGTGAGCGCTGGAATTTTCTCCAGGGCCTGCCGTTCGTCTCTGTACAGCCTCAGGGTCGCATCGAGGGCGGCCAGCGTCATTTTGTCAACCCTCAGGGCGCGCGTGATTGGATTTTGCCTGCACCTTTCTATCAGATCCTTCCTGCCGACTATGATGCCCGCCTGAGGACCTCCGAGCAGCTTGTCGCCACTGAAGCTGACGAGATCGGCGCCTGCCCGGAGGGTCTCCTGCACCGTTATCTCGCCGTGCAGTCCAAACGGAGTCAGATTGATGAAGCATCCGCTTCCGAGGTCTTCCACGACAGGCAACCCGCGCTCGTGTCCTATGGTTACCAGTTCATTGAGCGGGACATCTTTGGTAAAGCCCACAATTCTGTAATTGCTCGTATGCACCTTCATGAGCAGGGCGGTCTGGTCGGTAATGGCCGACACATAATCTTTGAGGTGCGTGCGGTTAGTCGTGCCCACCTCTCTGAGTATTGCGCCGCTTGAGCTCATTACGTCCGGAATCCGGAAAGATCCCCCGATTTCGACCAACTGCCCTCTGGAGACCACAACCTCACGGCCCCTGGCAAGCGAGTTGAGAATCAGGAAGACCGCTCCCGCGTTGTTATTTACTACCAGGGCGGCTTGAGCGCCGGTCAGTTCATGAAGGATCGCCTCGGCGTGAACGTGCCTGGATCCCCGTTCGCCTGACTGGAGATCGTATTCGAGGTTGCTGTAGCCACGGCAAACTGTCTGAAGTCTCGCGAGGGCTTCTTCTGGAAGAAGGGAGCGGCCGAGGTTGGTGTGAATCACTATCCCGGTTGCGTTTACAACCTGGCGCAGGGTAAAAGCAGCCAGCCGGTCCGCGCGCTGCGCTATCGAGCGTGCAAGGTCAGAGGGATCTATTGCTGATGGAGACCCGGGGGACTCCAATATCCGTTTTCTGGTCTCATCGAGTTCCTCGCGTATTGCATCCAGGACCAGCTTGCGTGGATGGCGGGAGAGCGCAACCCGGACAGCTTCCATTTGCAGGACGGCATCTACGCCCGGTATTTGCCTTAAGTATTTTTTGGCCTGGTTTTCGCCCATTATTTACCTCGAAAATGTTGGTGACTAATGTTTAGTATAATTATAGTTTAACGGGGACCCATCGGGGTTAGCCCGATTCTTTTGTACCAGAATTTTTGAGGATTTTCGGCAAAATAATGACCTTTACCCAGTCCCGAGAAGAGCATTTTGAATTATCCGGAGAGCCAATTGCCGAACCGGGTTTTAAATCCGCATCCGGAGATGTCGTCTCGTTTTTAATGAAGTCTAAAGAGTCGGCAGTTATCAGAGGCGTCCAGCCTTCAGCCCTGGCCTATCTGGTCTCGATGGCCATGCGGCAGATTCGAAAACCTTTCGTGCTGGTGGCCCCGACTGACAGGGAAGCCGAAAGATTCACCGAGATGCTTTGCCTTTTCGGGGGCAAAGGCCAGGTGGAAAACGGCGGGGCGCCACTGGGACGGCGGGTTTGGTTTTTGCCGTCACGCACCGGTCACAAGGCCCAGGCACTCGGAAAAGCGGAAACAACAGCACGCAGGGTCGAAGCCCTCTACGCTTTGCGCGCCGCCCCCCCTCCCCTGGTGGTGGTCACCTCCGCTCTTGCTCTAATTGAGCGTCTTATCCCGCCGGAGATTCTTCTTGCCAATATGGATCACAAGCTTGCCGGAGAAAGCGCCGACCCTGAGAGTTTTATGCGAAGGCTGATCGAGCGCGGGTTCTTCCGGGTGTCGCTCGTTGAGGATTACGGCGATTTGAGCCGCCGGGGCGGCGTGCTCGACGTATATGCCCCGCTGTACCGATGGCCGTTGCGATTCGAGTTTTTCGGGGACCAACTGGAGTCCATCCGCCTGTTCCACCCGGTTACTCAGCGCTCGATGGGCGCGTTGGAAGACGCGGTTATCCTGCCCGCAAGCGAAATCGTCCTGGATGCGGAAGCCAGGCAGAGGGCGCAGGAGGCGGTCTACGAGGATGTAAGAAAGGAGTTGCTCTCGCCCGCCGCCGGGAACATCTGGCTCGAAAGGATTGCGGAAGGATACCATTTGGATGCTTTTGAGTCCGTTTTTCCAGTCTTTTTTGAAAAGACGGCCTCAATTTGGGAATACCTTGACCGAAACGCTATCCTGGTTTGGGCCGACGCGGTTCAGGTGCGCCGGGAGATGGAGGAGCAATGGGCAAAGCTTTTGCGGACATGGGATGATGGAGGTTCGGAAACCGAATGGAGAAGGTACCCGAACGAACTCTATGACGAACCGGAAAAATCCTTTGAGGCCGCTTGCCGCTTCCAACAGCTTCTTTCCAACTCGCTTTCGGTACGCCAGGGCGCCACAATGGTATTCGACCTCGGAACAACCTCTCACACCGAGCTTGCTGCCGCTGTAAAGGCCCACGAAAACAGGGAGCGGCTGCTCGATCCACTTGCCGCCCGGTTACGCAGGTGGATTGACGAAGGAGCTTCTGTCTACCTGATCTGCTCCCACAAGGAGCGCGCTGCAAGAATCGCCGAGCTTCTGGAAAACTACGGGATAGAATCGGTGGTAAGCGGTCGTGGTTTCGGTGAGGAGTCATTCAGATCCACTCTGGTAAAGATAATCCATGGGCCGCTTAGCAGCGGGTTTTTCTGGCAGGCCGAGAAGCTGGCCGTAGTAGCCGAAGAGGAAATATTCGAGAGACGGTCGCGCCGGCGGGGTCAGAAACCTGTTGCGGGTATTTTTCTCACTTCATTTCAAGACCTGCACCAGGGCGATTTCGTTGTTCACGTGGACCACGGGATCGGGGTCTATAAAGAGCTGGCGCATTTGAACGCAGGCGGCGCAGAAAACGATTTTCTGCTCATTGCCTATCAGGATGGTGACAAGCTCTATGTCCCGGTGGATAAACTCGAAAAAGTCCAGAAATACATGGGCCTGGAGGGCCAGGAACCCGAAGTTGACAAGCTGGGCGGCAGATCCTGGGAAAGAGCCAAGAAGAAGGCAAGGGAGTCAGCCGAGAAAATGGCTGAGGAACTGTTGGATCTCTACGCCATTCGACAGGTGGGGGAAGGGTATTCTTTCACGCCTCCCGACCATTATTTTCAGGAATTTGAGACAACCTTCGCTTTCGAGGAAACCCCGGACCAGGTAAAGGCAATCGAGGATGTCCTGGATGACATGATCTCCAGGCGCCCGATGGACCGCCTGATTTGCGGTGATGTCGGCTACGGAAAGACCGAAGTCGCTCTGCGTGCGGCATTCAAGGCTGTCATGGATGGAAAGCAGGTGGCGATGCTGGTCCCGACTACGGTTCTGGCCGAACAGCACCACGAAAGCTTCCACGAGCGATTCGAGGGGTTCCCGGTCAATGTTGCCTCTCTTAGCCGATTCAAGTCGGCCGCTCAGCAAAAGGCAATCCTCAACGGGCTCAAGAAAGGCTCGATCGATATAGTGATCGGCACGCACCGTCTCCTGCAGGAGGATGTCGTTTTCAAGGACCTCGGGCTGTTGATAATCGACGAGGAGCACAGATTCGGGGTCCGGCACAAGGAAAGGTTGAAAAAGCTGCGAACATCGGTGGACGTGCTGACGCTTACCGCTACCCCAATCCCGAGGACGCTGCACATGGCTCTTGCCGGAATTCGGGACCTGAGCACCATTGAAACGCCTCCTCAGGATCGGCGCGCTATCGAAACCCACGTGACAAATTACGACGAGTTTGCTATCCGCGAGGCGATCCATCGGGAGCTCAGCCGCCGTGGTCAGGTCTTCTTCGTGCACAATCACGTACAGACTATTCAGCAGATCGCGGCCAGGCTCGCAGTTCTTGTGCCGGAGGCGCGAATTTCCGTGGCCCACGGGCAGATGAGGGAGCGGGACCTGGAAAGGGTCATGCTTGATTTCATTCACAAAAAAATAGACCTCCTGGTCTGTACCACGATCATAGAATCGGGTCTTGACATTCCGGCCGCAAACACCATCATAATTAACCGGGCCGACAAGTTCGGCCTTGCCCAGATCTACCAGCTCAGGGGACGGGTGGGCCGCTCGAGCGAGCAGGCCTTCGCCTATCTCATCATTCCAGGCGAAACTTTGATTAGCAGGGATGCTCAGAAAAGACTGCGTGCGCTTCTCGACTTCAGCGAGCTGGGCGCCGGCTTCAAGATCGCGCTGAACGACCTTCAAATTCGCGGGGGCGGCGCCATTCTGGGCTCGTCGCAGTCGGGGCATATCGCGGCGATCGGCTACGAGCTTTACCTGGAGCTGCTCGAAAAAGCTATAAAGAGCATGAAGGGTGATCAATCACAGGCCGAGGCAATCGAAACGGAGATAAATCTGCCGGTTTCCGTCTTCCTGCCCGAAGACTACATTTGCGATACGGACCAGAGGCTTATCGCCTACAAACGGCTCGCTACGCTGGCCGATGAGCAGTCCATAGAAGACCTTGCCGGCGAATGGCGAGACCGTTACGGTCCATTGCCGGAAACGGTGAAAAGCCTCATTTTGATGGCGATGATGCGGCTGCTTCTCAAGCGGCTCAAAGTTGTTCGCCTGGATGGAGACGCAGAAAACTTCATTCTATCCTTCGCCCAAGGAGTGGATATTTGCCCGGTGCTCTCTTTTTTCGAGCAGAAAAAGCTAAACTTCGCCCCGGAATCGGAACGAAAGTTAAAAGTGGAAATTTGGGGGCGCAACTTTCCACAAAGAATCCTCCGGCTTAAAAGAATCTTGCAAGAACTCCATGAAAATGCTACAGATTGCGAACTTCACTAAAAAAATAAGCTCGGCACGCTCTTTTTGGGCAGGCCGTCTCTGCCCGTGAGAAACGGAGAAGCAGTCTCTGGGTGTACACAGGGAGCAAGTCGGGAGGTAATATGAGTCCTGGCAGAGTTTCAACTCTTGCGGTTTGCATGATTTTCGCCGGTGTTCTTTCATGTGCAAATGCGCGAGCCGAAACGGTGGACCGCATCGTAGCCAACGTCAACGGAGAAATAATCCTTTACAGCGAACTTCGGCAGCAGATTAAAATTCTGGAAAAAAACATGCCGACGCTCAATGTTGCGGATCCGACAAAGAAGGCGCAGATTGAACGCGAGATTCTCACTCAGATGATCCGGCAGAAACTCGCCGACATGGAAGCAGAGCGCCTTAAGGTTACGGTCGCCACTTCCGAGGTGGATCTTAGAGTCCAACAAATTCTGGAGCAGAACCATTCAACCATGGCGCAGCTTGAGGTCAGTCTCAAAGCAACAGGCCAGACCCTCGATAAATTTCGCGCTCAGATAAAGAAGGACATGGAACGCGAGCGTCTCGTGGAGCGGGTCTGCAACTCGAAGGTGCTGATCGGCGATAAGCAGATTGAGGCTTTTCTGAGTGGGGAGAAGGGCGAGTCCGCTTCGACTTCTCAGAAGGTCCATCTGGGTTTGATCGTACTTCCGGTCGGCGATAAATACGCAAAGCCGGAAGATGCTGAGAAAACAGGCCGTGAAATACTGGACAAGCTCCAAGGCGGAGCCGATTTCCGGAGTCTGGCCAAACAGTATTCCAAGGGACCTGCCGCACAGGATGGCGGGGATGTCGGATACCTGGCGGGCGATGAACTCGCCCCCTTTATCGCGCAAGGGATCCACAATCTGAGAAAGGACCAGGTATCCGGTCTGGTACAGGGGCCTGGCGGATATTACATCATTAAAATATTTGATATCGACAGCAAGAAGGTCAGCAAATCAGACGCGGCTTTGCGCGAAAAAGTTCGAAGAAATCTGTACGAGCAGGAAGTGAACCGCAAGTTTGAAGAGTGGGTCCATGACCTGGAATCTAAGGCTTTCATCCAGATCTCCCTTTAGGCGAAAATCATTAGATGAAAGAGTTGGCAGAGTTTCTCAAAACTGAGAGGCTGAATCGCAATCTGACGTTGGAAGCCGTTTCCGAGCGGAGCGGAATCAGTATCAGTATGCTCATTTCCCTTGAGGCCTGGGACTTCCAGCGATTCGGCGCCTCTATTCTCATCCGGAATACGATCCGCGCCTACTGCCAGGCTCTCCAGATAGAGGCTGAGCCCCTGATCGGAAAGTTCTGCTCTGAAATTGAAAGATACAATATCCAAGATGCAGGAATAAGAAGATACGGTGAGCAGATGAAGCTCCTGCGCAAGAGGCGCAGGATGATCAGCCTGCCGCTTCTCGCCCTGTTTTTGATCTTTGCAGCCGTTTTCTACGGCGGTATGTGGGTATCGGAAAGACGCTCGCAGATGTTCGCTCCGCCGGATACAGACAGGGTTTTTACCCAGGAGGAGATCCCTGCCGACTTGCAGGAACGGCTGGCGTCCGGCCCTGGCGCTCGGATCGACAAGCCCGGACCTGATTGGCGGAAAGCCGATGAGGCGATAAGAAACGCCGAGATCCACATAATGGAATCGGAAAAGGCGGCGAACGGGGCCACGGAGGCCGAAAATATGGGGGAACAGGCCGGCGAAGCATCGGAAAAAGATTTAATACTGGATAGCGGTGCTCCGGCCCACCTTGCTTTTAGCAACTCCACCGAGGCCGTAGCGGACGACGGACCGGTCCATGGTGCGGAGGAAACCCCCCCCTCGAATAAGTTCGCTGTCGAAGCGGACGACAAGGTTTGGATTCAGGTAAGAATCGACGATAAGGAAACCCGAAGCGCGATGCTCTACCCCGGAGATCGGAGGGAGTGGTCTGCCGATAAGGTTTTACAGGTCGTAATCGGCAACGCCGGAGGCGTCCACATGAAATGGAACGAGCATCCGTTAGAGGCCCCGCGTGATCCCGGGCGCGTCCTGCGGTTCCGCCTGCCTGATTATGCAAAGGCGGAGTAGGGCTATACACGGTGTCTCAATAGGAATTGAGGGAGCTTTAATCGTTTTAATTCCTTAATTCCTTAATTCTCACTTGAGGATCTGGTTGAGGAAATCCTTCGTCCGCTGGTGTTTGGGATTCTTAAAGAACTCCTCGCCGGTCCCGCGTTCGACTATACGCCCCCCGTCCATGAAGATTATCTCATCGGCGACTTCCCGGGCAAATCCCATCTCATGGCTCACCACAAGCATCGTCATTCCTTCTTTTGCCAGATCGGTCATGACCTCGAGAACTTCCTGGATCATCTCGGGGTCCAGTGCGGAAGTCGGTTCGTCGAACATCATGTATTCGGGGTCCATCGCCAGCGCCCTGGCAATGGCAACACGCTGCTGCTGGCCCCCGGAAAGATTTGCCGGGTAGACGCGGGCCTTATCCGGAATACCTACCCGGTCGAGCAGTTCCATCGCTTTGGCTTGCGCCTCCCGCCTCGATTCCTTTTTCACTTTCATCGGAGCAAGGGTGATCATATCCATGACGGTCATGTGCGGATAGAGTTCGAAGCGCTGGAAAACCATCCCTATTTTCTGGCGCAGTTTGTACAGGTTGGTTTTGGGGTCTGCGACCGAAATGCCGTCTACAAGGACCTCGCCTTTCTGAAAAGGCTCCAGGCCGTTGACGCATCGAAGAAGAGTGCTCTTTCCCGAACCGCTTGGACCGCAAATCACCACTGTTTGCCCGCGGCCTATCACCTCGTTTATGTCGCAAAGCACCTGAAAATCCCCGTACCACTTGGCGACATTTTTAATCTCTATCATAAAGCCTTCTTGCCTCTGGTCTGGAGATGGGATATATTATATCCACTGAGACCTGTGGAGGTTTTTCGATGAAAGTGCTGGTTTCAATTCCTGATTCTTTGTACGCCAGAATGATGGCTACAGTCCCGCCAAGGCAGCGAAGCAAGGTTATTGCCAAACTGCTCGAAAATGAAATCGAGAAAAGAGAGCAGGAGCTTTACCAGGCGGCCCTGGCGGTTGAGCAGGATCAAGAACTCAATGCTGAAATGAAAGACTGGGACGTAACAGTGAGTGATGGAATCGAATAAGCTCCAGAGGGGTAGCGTGTGGTGGGTCAATCTCGATCCAACACAAGGCTCTGAAATCAGGAAAATGCGCCCCTGTGTATTGGTCGCAGCATCCCCTGTCAATCAAGCCCGAAGAATTGTTCTGGTGGTTCCTCTGTCTTCTTCCGGCAACCCGCCGCACCCACCGGTCACCGTAGAGGTTTCCTGCATGGGAAAGAATGTCCTTGCTGTTTGTGACCAGTTAAGAGCAGTGGACAAAACCCGCCTGAGCGACTGGATTGAAATCATGAATCAAGAATCTTTAGATTCCATCAGCAAAGCACTACAGCAGGTTTTATCCCTCTAAGACGTTAGCCAAAATCGCGCAGCAGTTCCTTGGGCCATTGTTTAATTTTGGCGGCAAATTAGTATTATTGCCTGCCTGAGCGTGCCCGTGGAGCCCTGGTCCCCTGGCGGCGGCCAAAGGCCTGGCGGCCGCTCGCGGCCCGGTTTTTGCCTGCGCCGTTATGGCCCGCCATTGACCTGCCTGAGTTAATCAATCCGTGAGACGGCTCCAGACCGGGAATCACGTGAACTGTCAAATTTTGCCCGATGTAGCGCTCGATGCGGTCAAGGTATGGGAGATCGGCGCGTGAGGCAAGGGAGATCGCGATGCCTGACTCTTCGGCCCGTCCCGTCCTGCCTATGCGGTTTACATAATCTTCGGCGCAGCGCGGCAGATCGAAGTTAATGACGTGACTGACGCCGGTTATGTCAATCCCGCGCCCGGCAACGTCGGTGGCCACCAGTATTCTTATCTTGCCCCGCTTCATATTCTCCATGGTACGGTTCCGGGCGCTTTGAGTCATGTCCCCGTGGAGGGCGGCCACAGGGTATCCCTGGGAGCCCAGTTCCCGGGCCAGGCTGTCGGCGTCTCTCTTTGTGGCGGAGAAGACAATGGCCCGTGTAAGCGTTGAGTCAGCGCAAAGATGCCTCAGCAGGCGGTTTTTGTGCTGCAGGCCGTCAGCCAAATGCAACCGTTGCTCGATCTTGTCCAGGGTTATTTTGCCCTGGGCAATTTCAATGCGATCCGGATTTTTCATAAATTTGCGCGCCAGCCTTGTTGGCGCCTCTCCCATTGTGGCGGCGAACAGCAGGGTCTGGCAGCCTTCCGGCATGGCCTCCGATATGAATTCCACATCATCGATGAATCCCATATCGAGCATGCGGTCGGCTTCGTCAAGGACCAGAATCTCGACATTCGACAGATTGATTCGGCCGCGCCAAATGTGGTCGATAAGCCTTCCCGGAGTGGCAATGATCATAGCCGGCAACTGAGACAGCGCCCTGATTTGATCGCCGAACGGCATTCCGCCGTAAATAGCGAGACTGTGCACTTTGAGATATCTTGAGTAGGTCCGCGCCTCCTGCAGAATCTGGGTGGCAAGTTCGCGCGTCGGTGTGAGCACCAGGGCGCGCAGCCCTTTGCCCGGAGCGGACTGAGGGGCGGACAGGAGTTGGAGCATCGGCAGAATAAAAGCGGCTGTTTTACCGGTACCCGTATTGGCCGAAGCGATAATGTCCCGTCCGGCAAGTACTTTCGGAATTGTCTGTTCCTGCACTGGAGTGGGGGTGTGGTGACCGCATTGCGACAGAGCTTTCAAGATGGGTTGGGTCAGATGTAAACTGTCAAAAGTCATGTAAGCTGAAATCCTTGATGTTTCCGGGTCCGCAGGTGTTGGATCGAAGGGTGGCCGCCGACAGTCGCTATTTCTAGCGCCATGCAGTAAAATCCCCGATTCGGAAACTCGGTTAAAGTGTTTAATTCGTAACAAAACTACAAGTATCTCACCCGGAGTTTCCGAATGGACACTAATCCACGGCGCACCTCACGACAGGGCTTAAACAAAGTGCACCTGTGCGGCCGGCGCCAAAATCATCGTCGCCAACCAGGTTGCTGTCGCAGATGTAATCTTTGCAGGGGCAGTGGGTCAGTGACCGATGGGGATTTGATGGCAGGGAAGATCGGAAGATATCGAATTCGATCCACCAAATCTGATTAAAAGGCAGTATACATCTATTAGTTTATTAAAGCAACCCCCCGCTGAAACGATTTCTTAGCGAAGAGCTTCATCTTTCAGGCGCTACATTTCATACAGAGGCGCCCTGCTGGTTATTTATATCGGTGGGATGTGTTTATTGTTCGCCTGATACCGCATGCGATTTTAATTTTTGCTCCAGCGCGAGGATACGCGGTTCCAAATCCGCCACTCCAAACGACTTGCGAAAAGCCTCGGCTAAATCGATTACGGTCCTGGCCTCCGAAGGGGTGATTCCTCCCGCACCCAACTTTGCAGTTACTGCCGCAAGGATTTTTGGAATATCGGCTGCTGTGCGGACCTCCGGGAGGCTTATCTCTATTGGCGCCCTTTTTCGGAGGCACCAGGCGTTCCAGGCAAATCCGAAGACAAGTCAGGTCAGCCTCCAGAGCTAACTCGACGAAAAACGCGAAGAAGAAGTGCTTACTCCAAGCACCCTCCATATCTCATTAACTTTATTACACTGAGCTTCCCCAGCTTTAGAAGCAGCTCTATCCCCACAGGTTTGAGGTCAAAAGTGAGCCGAGCCCCTGGAATTCGTTTTTTGCTTGCTTTACGGTTTTACGCAAAGATGAAAATTTCATGATTTGATCAATCCTGATCCAGAATAGCCAAATGTTCACCTCTCCTGTATTTCGAGATTGCTCCTGATTTCTCTTTTCATCTTTTCGTAAAATTTTTGCCATGCTTCCACACTGTGTCGCAAAAATAATAACCAATGAAACCGCCGCGTTAGGTGCAAGTAACGTGTGGCATTACCCTTGCTTTGCACTCCTGCGGCGATGATATTTTAGTCCTTTATCGTTTCTTAGTCTCAGCTCGAGACAATACAAGAGCAGCGGGTTTTGCCACTGTAGACAGACATTCGGAAAGCTTCCACGATGGGTTGAATGGAAGAGATAAGTGAACGGGCTCTGAAAGGGCAAGGAAAGATTCGGAGGAACCACTCGTGAAAAAGTCTAAGGTCATTTCAGCAAAAGAGGCGGTGTCTGGATTTATTTCCGACGGGATGACGGTCGGAATCGGAGGATTTTTCCACTCTCCTTCCTACTCCATCACGCATGAGATCATCCGCCAAAAGAAAGCGCACCTCACGATATGTCAACCCAGCTTTAACGAGCACGCTGATCAGATGATCGGTGCCGGATGCGTGGATCGCATCATATCTTCCTATGTATGGATGGAGGTTTTTGGCCCGCTTTACTGCTTCCGAAGAGCGATGGAAAAAGAGATCCCCCATAAGATTGAAATGGAGGATTACACTAACTTTGCTGTCATGGCTCGCTACCTCGCCGGTTCTCTTGGCGTCCCCTACATCCCCATAAATTCCATGAAGGGCAGCGACATGATGAAGTATCGGGCCTGGCTAGGGGAGAAAAAAGCCATCCAGATGAAAGACCCCTTCGGCTCAGGGCAGGAGCACGTGCTTGTCCCGGCGCTGAAGCCGGACGTGGGTTATTTCCACTGCCAGCGTGCCGACGAGGAGGGGAACAGCCAGATGTGGGGCATTTGGGGCGACATGCCCTGGAGCATGAGGGCCTGCAAGGAGGTCATTGTGTCCTGCGAGGAGATCATTACGCGCGAGCAAATCGGACGGGACCCCAATAGGACGATCGTGCCCGGTTACAAGGTGGTGGCTGTTGTTCATGCCCCCTTCGGCGCCCACCCGAAGCATTGTCAGGGTTACTACGACGTTGACCGTGACTTCATCTTCAAGTACATCCGTGAGTCCGCGACAGAAGACGGCTGGAAAAGGTACATGGATGAGTGGGTGTACGGAGTTGCCGACCGTGACGAGTATTTGAAAAATTACGTGGATACGTTCGGCATGAAGAAGTTCCTCGGCCTGAAGGCCAAGGACATGATGTCCACCTCGGTCAACTACGGGTTCTAAGGAGGTACGGCCATGAGAAGCGACTATACCAAATTCACAATGGAGGAAATGATGGCCGTCGCCGCGGCCCGAGAAATAGAAGATGGTGAAAAGGTCATCATCGGGACCGGACTTCCCCTGCTGGGGGCCTTTCTTGCCCAGAAGACCCACGCACCCAACATGATAGCCATCTATGAGTCTGGCGGTATCGACTGCAAGCCCATCGCGACACCCCTTTCGGTTGCCGACTCGGTGCTCGTACCCGGATCGGCCATGCAGGGCGGTCTCATGGAGGGCCTCGGGATTGTTCACGCCGGCGAACTCGATCTGGGGTTCCTGGGCGGCGCCCAGATCGACAAGTACGGCAATCTCAACACCCACGTCATCGGGGATTACCGAAAACCCAAGGTCCGCTTTGCGGGAAGCGGCGGCGCCAATGACATCGGAACCGGCTGCAAGCGTACCATCGTGATGATGCTGCACCAGAAGCAGCGCTTCCCCGAAAAGGTGGATTTCGTCAGCACCCCTGGCTACTTCGGGGGCGGCAAGGAACGGGAAAAGTACGGATTCTACGGAAACGGTCCAAGTGTCGTCATCTCCACCCTGGGTATCCTCCGCTTCGATCCCGAGACCAAGGAAATGTATCTTGCCTCGTATCACCCTGGTGCAACCGTGGCACAGGTCAAGGAAAACACGGGTTGGGATCTGAAGGTCGCCTCCGATGTCTACGAGACGGAACGGCCTGCGCCTGAGCTCATTCGTATCCTGAGAGAAGAGTGCGATCCTACAGGCCTTTTCCTTAAGAAGCAATAACCCTTGCCCCTTCGGGACAAGCTTCGTGTTCAACCGATCGGGGGGTCCGCCCTGCCAGTCGCCGCTGGGCGGTGACCCTCCGGACGAAGGAGAAGAGGATTATGAAGGATTTGAAAGAGACTGTTCTTTACCGGAAAGAGGAAAACATCGCCTGGATAACCTTCAACCGGCCCGAAGCCCTGAACGCGCTGAATACGGATGTGAACCTTGCCCTCACAGACTGCCTGAGCCGCGCAGAGGCCGATCCGGAGGTGAGGGTCATCATTCTAAAGGGTTCCGGGGATAGGGCCTTTGTAGCCGGCGCCGACATCAAGGAAATGATGTCCATGGGCGCCATGGAGGCCCGCGAGTACGCCCTCAAGGCCAAGCGGGTCACGGACACACTCTGGAATCTCAAGAAGCCTGTCATTGCAGCTATCCAGGGGTTCTGCCTGGGCGGCGGCCTGGAGTACGCACTGGCCTGTGATCTAAGGATCGCCTCAGAGAGCGCGAAACTGGGACTCCCCGAAATCAATCTGGGCATCATGCCCGGCAGCGCGGGGACACAGCGCCTGGCCCGCCTTGTCGGCCTGACCAAGGCGAAGGAACTCTGCTTAACCGGTGGAATGATCGATGCCGGCCAGGCCCTGACACTCGGCATTTTGAATGCCGTCTGCCCGCAGGAAAAACTTTTTACGGAAGCGGCGGCATTGGCGAAAAAAATCGCATCGAAGAGCCCACATGCCGTGACCCTGATCAAAGCATCCATGAACAGGGGGACGGAGATGGATCTGGAGTCGGCGGCGCTCTTTGAAATTGATTGCTTCGGTCTATGCTTTTCGACGGAGGAACAGAAAAAGGGAATGGATGCTTTCGTGAACAAGAAGAAGTAAGTCCATACAGAAGTGGAATAACGGCGGTATCCCGCGATCGCTGATCCAGGCGCCGCGTTCAATTCATCAGAGGGAGGATTGAGATGCATCACAAAGTCACAGTCGTCGGAGCGGGCACTATGGGCTCCGGTATCGCACAAATTGCGGCCGAGGCCGGGTTTGATGTGACCATCGTGGACACCGAGCAAAAATTCATTGACCGGGGGATCGGCGCCATCTGTAAATTCCTTGAGCGTAAGGCCGCCAAAGGGACCATAAGCAAGGAACTGATGGGCCAGAGCCTTTCGAGACTGAAGGGGACGACGGACATGAAGGCCGGAGTTGAAGGCGCCGTCATGGTCGTCGAGGCTGTTTTCGAGAAGCTGGAGATCAAGAAGGACGTCTTCACTAAACTCGACAGCCTCTGCCCGACGGAAGTGATCCTCGCAAGCAACACGTCCACACTAAGCATCACCGAGATCGCCGCAGTCACAAAAAACCCCGGGCGCGTCATCGGGACCCACTACTTCAGCCCCGTGCCGCTCATGAAGCTCGTCGAGGTGATCCGGGGCGAGAAAACAACAGAGGGCGTCGCGGAAAAGACGGTCGGCCTTTGCAAACAGTTCGGAAAGACTCCCATTGTTGTGAAGGACATCCCCGGGTTCATAGTGAACCGCTTTTTGTGCCTGCTCTACAACGAGTCGGCCAACATGATCCACAACGGCGCCGCCTCGGCGGAGGCCATTGACCAGGCCATGAAACTCGGATGCAACTGGCCTATGGGACCCAACGAGATCATGGATCTTGCCGGCGTAGATGTCTGCTATTTCGCGATCGACGCGATGTACCAGATGACCGGTCACGAAGGATATAAGCCCTCGCCCCTCTTCAAGAAAATGCTCGATCAAAACCTTCTGGGCCGCAAGACAGGGCGCGGCTTTTACGGCTACGAAAAGAAAGCTTGAGGAGTGAAACATGGAGAAAAGAGAGGTTGTAATTGTTGAGGTTATGAGGACCGCCTTCGGAAAGATGGGAGGGGCCTTAAAGGATTTTACGGCGGAGGAACTGGGAGGAATTGCACTGAAGGGTTTGGCGGCAAAGACCGGGATTACGGAGAAGGCCCATTTGGATTCCGTCTTTGCCGGCTCCGCGTTTCCTATGGCCTACGCCATGAATCCTGCCCGCTGGGCCATGCTTAACGCCGGGCTGTCTTTCAGTACATCCGCGTCGTTTGTGGAAATGCAATGCGGCTCGGCAATCGATTCGATCAATCACGCCGCATGGAAAATCCTGGGCAACCAGGCCGACATCGTAATCGCCGGCGGCATGGAGTCGTTCAGCCAGTTGCCCGTGAAGTTTTCGACGAGCCAGGATCCGTACAAACTGAAACCGCCGAAGCTTCTTGATTATCAACTGGAGCCCCCTTCGAATGAGAAGGAGACCTACGGACCCTTCAAGATGGGGCTCACCGCAGAGAACCTTCAGGTCAAGTATACCATCTCGCGGGAGGCGCAGGACGAGTTTGCCTTCCGGAGCCAGTCGCTGGCCCGGAAAAGCATCGATGCGGGGTATTTTACCGAAGAGATCATCCCCGTCATGGTTCCCCAGGGGAAAAACAAGCCGCCCTTCGAGTTCAAGCTGGACGAGCACCCTCGTTTGGAGGCCCTGGAGAAACTGGCGAAACTCCAGCCCGTTTTCAAAAAGGATGGGACCGTCACGGCGGGCAATGCTTCCGGATTCAATGACGGGGCTGCTTTCGCCCTTTTGATGACCGACCGGAAAGCAAAGGAGTTGGGTTTAGAGCCGATGGCCAGATGGATCTGCGGCGCTGACTGCGGCATCGATCCCGCAATTATGGGTGTTGCACCCGCTTATGCCATCCCAATTGCTCTGAAGCGCGCAGGTCTCAAGCTTTCGGATCTCGACGTCATCGAGTGCAATGAAGCATTTGCAGTGCAAAACCTGGCGGTCATCAAGGAGTTGGCGAATCAGACAGGCGAAAAGGTTGACATGGAGATATGGAACCCCATGGGAGGCGCCATAGCCTTCGGGCATCCCAACGGCGCCTCGGGCGCCCGTATAGCAGGGTTCGCAATTCGGCGCCTCATCCGCGCAGGCGGACGGTACGGATTGTTTTCGGCCTGCTGCGGCGGAGGCCAGGGAGTCGCTACGATTGTGGAAAATATGAGACTTTAGTGGACTTGTAAAATAGAACCACCTTGATCATCTCTGTTAGGAGTATCCAAAATGGATTTCAGATTTTCGGAAGAGCTGACAATGATACAAGACAGCATCAGGCGGATTGCCCGGGAGCAGTTTGCGCCAAGGGCAGCAGAGATCGATTCCACGGAGCGATTCCCCTGGGAGAACTTCGAGATCCTGAGAGACAACGGTTTTCTGGGTGTCAATGTTGCCGACGAGTATGGCGGCACCGGCGCCGGACAACTGGCGCTTCTACTTGTGCTGGAAGAAACAGCTCGCGCCTGTGCCTCTACCTCGGTGATCCTGACGAATCAGGGCCTCGCAAGCGAACCACTTATGATCGCAGGCAGCGAAGAGCAGAAAAAAAAGTGGCTTTACCGGCTGGCCACCGGCGAGTGTCCGGGCGCCATGGCCATCACCGAGCCCAATGCCGGCTCTGATGTTGCGGGCATGACGACCACGGCGACAAAGACCAATGAAGGCTGGCTCCTCAACGGCTCTAAAATTTTCATCACCCAGGCCGGCGTGGCTGGAATCATTTTGGTGATCTGCTACACCGATAAATCAAAAGGCAATAGGGGGATGAGCATATTTGTAGTGGAAAAAGACGCCAAAGGCATGACCCTCGGCAAACCGGAGCACAAGATGGGCATCAGAGGCTCGGACACCCGGCCGATTTTTTTCGAGGACTGCTTCGTGCCCGACGAGAATATGATCGGTCCTGAGGGCAGCGGCTTCAAGACCCTCATGACCACCTTTAATTTCTCCAGGCCTAACATAGCCGCCCAGGCCCTCGGTATTGCGCAGGGGGCTTTCGATGCCGCCGTCGCATACGCGAAGGAGCGCGTTCAGTTTGGCAAGAGCCTGGCATCCTTCCAGGGCATGCAGTGGATGCTCGCTGAAATGGCTCTTGGCATAGAAACAGCGAGAACCATGGTCTATCGCTCCGGCGCTATGATTGACACCGAGCCCAACAATCCGGATATCCCGAAGATCGCTTCCATGGCGAAGTGGTATGCCTCGGATGTGGCGATGAAGGTCACGACGGATGCTGTACAGATTTTCGGAGGTTATGGCTATACGAAAGAATATCCTGTAGAAAGGATGATGAGGGACGCGAAGATCACCCAGATCTATGAAGGAACAAACCAGATACAGCGGATCATTATCGCGAACCAGTTGCTTCGATAGCTTAACGCAGATTCCCTGAATACGATTTCTACCTTCCTTTCTCAATATGTGAGGGGGCATGAAAGCCTCCCGCATAAAATCGAAGCGCGCAGGACAGATGAGCGGTGACGTGGCAGGTTGGCCAGGACCCGGTAAAGAGTCCTAAAAACTAGCAGGAGGGGAGAATATGGCAAATCAATCAGTTTCATCAGGTAACACGCAAACGATATCTAAACTGGAAACCGGTTCTCGATGGTACATTGTGGCTTTGCTGGCGCTGGGAACCGCGATCAACTACATCGACCGGGTCAACTTTGGCGTCGCCACGCCGACACTGATGAAAGAGTTCGGCCTCGGAACGGCAGAAATGGGTATCCTCATGTCGGCCTTCTTCTGGTCCTACACGATAGCAATGCTTCCATCGGGATACCTACTGAATAAATTCGGGCCGAAGAAAGTCCTGGGTTTTGCCGGAATTGCCTGGGGCTGCGTTACTATGTTAGTGGCGGTTTGCGTTGGTTTTTACTCCTTTCTCGCCCTGAGAATAGGAATCGGCGTCACGGAAGCGCCGGCATTTCCTGCAAATGCCCGAGTGGTATCAGTGTGGGTCCCGAAACGTGAACGGACATTTGCCTCATCCATGTTCGACTGCGCGGCGCGGGCCGGGGGCGCCTTCGCCCCACCCATAGTGGCCTTCATCATCGCTGAATGGGGCTGGAGA
Organism: Syntrophobacteraceae bacterium; assembly: GCA_049520035.1. GTDB lineage: Bacteria > Desulfobacterota > Syntrophobacteria > Syntrophobacterales > Syntrophobacteraceae > SbD1. The sequence continues at coordinate 21,587 of JBEKQE010000004.1, forward strand.
ATGTCGTTCGTGGTTACAGGCGCCATGGCCGTAGTGTGGGCCATCTGGTGGCTCCTGTCTTATCATGAGCCTGCCGATCACCCGAGAATCTCCAAGTCCGAACTGGCCTATATCCGCCAGGACGAAGTTATCACGGATGCAGGCGCCGTCCACGTTGAGCCCATTTCCATGAGCAGGCTGGCCACATACCCCGTCATCTTGAAGGCTTGTCTTGCATATGCCTTTTACCTCTATATCTGGACCGTCTTCCTCTATTGGATACCCACGTACCTCATGAAGGCCAGGGGCCTGTCCCTGAAGGAAATGGGCGTTGCCGCATCCATTCCGTACATCTTTGCGATCTTCATGGAACTCACAGGTGGAAAGGTCTTTGACAAATGGTATGCAAAGGGCGCTTCGATTACCAAACTGCGCCGCACGGGAATGGGAATCGGCATGTTCGGCGCGGCCTTCTTCATCCTTATGTGCATGCAGGCTAATACTGCCTTCTGGGCTATTTTCTGGCTTAGTGCCTTTTGCGGCATTTTCGCGTTCGGAGCTTCCAACGTCTGGGCCATTCCCAGCGACATCGCACCTTACGGCCAAGCCGGCGGCGTGGGTGGTGTCTATAATTTTGTCGGCAATTTCGGCGCTCTCCTCGCGCCGATGGTCACCGGCTATCTTGCCGCGTCCAAGTATGGCTTCAATGGCGCCTTTGCGGTCTGCGTTGCCTTTGCCATTCTTGGCGGTCTGCTCTTCATTTTCAACAGTTACGATAGACTGAAGCCCAAAGCGGCGTGAAATTTGCCCGATTAAACTGCCTCCCTCCTGCTCTCTCCATCGGTGTCCGCTTCAGTCCCTGGCTCGAAGCGGACGCCGGGGAGCATATATAGCGGCTAAATGCGGTTTTTGCCGCTTGAAATATTGAAACAATGCCGGCGTGTAACAGTTGTGAGGCAGAAATGTTCGATTTTGGGAAAACAGCGTGCTTTTCGTCCCGGAGGTCTAAAGTCCATGGGAAAGGTCCTGCTGGTCTGCGCCGTCGTGGTCGCGTATCTCGGCTTTGTTGGCTACCGCGGGAAGCGAGCCCTCCGGCGTCGAGAGTCACTTTTTCAACATATCCGTGAAATCGACAAAACTGAACTTGAATACCTGGGCTACATCTCCTACCATGGTGGTCTGCCTGAGATTCCAAAGCCACAGAAGCTGAATATTGCTGTCTCGAAAGATTACCTTCTGCTTTTTTCAAACGCGGCACGTTTCGGCAAGGTGGCCTTTGACCGCTGGCATGAGATCGAAACGTTCACGACTAAACGCCAACAGGACCCAGGAAAGCAAAGCTTAATGCTGTGGGGGCCGTTGTACCATCTTCTGCAGAAGAAGGATATGGTGCGGCATTTCATTGTCGTCCATTACACCGATGCGGAGAATCAGGAGAATCACCTGCTTATCGAGCATCCGAACCAGGAGAAGCTGACAGAGCTGTATGAGAGGTTGTCTTCGGCGTACAAAAATTCTCAACTGAACAACTAACTCCCGCATTTCGAACAGAACTCTAACAGAATATCTGAAGCACGCCGAGGCAGCCTCTTCTGCAAATTCCCATGAGTTTTTTCACCCGAATGAATAAAAAATGACGCAGACAGGCAAGAAGACAACCGAAACCATTACACGGGAAAAGCTGTTGACATCGATCCTGATGATCAATCAGTTGCTGGTGCGTCCGGTTTCCATCGACAAAGTGCTCAACGCCATCGTGGAAGAAACGCAAAAGATCTTCGACCTCACCCGCGTGGCGATCTTCATGGTGAACAAAGAGGCGCGTCTGCTGCAAACGAAATACGTCTCCCCCACCGGCTTCAACCCGGAAGAGATGGAAAGAACCATGACCAGGCACCTGCACCTCGATAGACATCCTTGCAGGGAGACACTTGTAGCCAAAACAGGACAAACAGTCTACATCGTAGACCGGTTCAACGATCCGCGGATCACCCCGATCGATCTGAAAATGGATCTTTTCTGGAAACGCGTTTCAACCATTACCGCTCCACTCAGAATCGACCAGGATATCATAGGCGTGCTTGAGGGGGACGCTACGAATCGGGCCCTTCACCTCTCCGAAGACGAGGTCAATCTCTTTACCTTCTTCGCGAACCAGGCCAGTATCATCATCGAAAACGCCAGGCTCCAGGACGAGAATCGAAGAAAAATCGATCAGTTGCTCTTTCTGCAGGAAGTGACCAGGAGGTCGAGCTCTACCTTCGATGTCGATGAGTTGGTCAATAACATTGCTATTAGCGCCCTCCGGCTGACAAAGGCGAAAAGGAGCCTTGTATTTATCACCGACGAAGATGGAAAGCATTTGAAACATGCCGGTGGAAGCGGTGAGCCCGTTCGAGAAAACGAACTGGTAGCCTTCGGTGAGGGGATTGTCGGTGGCGTTGCAGCAACGGGGCAGCCGAAGCTTATCCATGATGCGAGGAAGGTGTCCGAATCGAGCGCTCCGGATGTGAGATCGCAACTGGCCGTCCCGATCTCGACCGAGAGTAAGGTGCTGGGCGTTGTAAGCGTTTACAGTGACTGGAGCAGTAGATTCAGCAACACCGACCTCGAGATTCTTTCCATCATGGCAAGCCACGCTGCGGTGCTGTTCCAGAACGCTGCTCTCTATGAGCAGCTTTCTATGGAGAAGCATAGAGCTGAGAACATCCTGGAGAGTTCCCCCAACGGCATCATCACGCTCGGTGGGGGCGGGTTCGTTCGGTCGGTCAACCGGAAAGCCGAGCAGATTCTCGAGACTGACAGGGAAAACATGCTGGGAAAGTCGATCTTTGAAATCGGGGATGACAGAATCGAAAAGGTTCTAAACACGGCTTTGCGGAAGGAACCCCGGTATAGCACCGTCGAGGCGGGCTTGGTAAAAAAGAGCGGTGAGGATTCCATTCTGGAAATAGCCACGTCCTCTGTAAAACGGCTCGAAGTGGAGAGTGCAGAAGTAATTATCATGTTTCGCGATATCACCGAGGCCAAGAAGTCCGAAGAGATCATCCGGCGGATGGACAGGTTGTCATCACTTGGCCAGCTGTCCGCAGGAATTGCCCACGAGATTCGCAACCCCCTATCGGGAATCAAACTTAACCTTCAACTGCTATCGAAAAAGATAAAGGAGGACCCGGAATCGACCGAGAAAATTAGCGATTCGCTCGAAGGAATACGCCGGATCAACAACCTGATCAAGAGCGTTCTGAATTTCGCTCGTCCAACCGTGCCGATGTTTAAGCGCGATTACTTGCAGCGCGTCCTTAAAGACACGGTAGGTATCATGGAAGCCCAGCTTAAACGGAAAAAGATCGGGGTAACCATGGATTTGCCGGCAGCCGTACCCGAGATCGCCTTTGACGAGAATCAGATCCGTCAGGTATTCGTAAATCTACTGTTGAACGCAATGGGAGCCATGCCGGATGGTGGAACAATCAAAATAACCGGATCCATGGATAGTTACGAGCCGGGTAAAGCCGGTCTATTCCGTCTGGTTATTGCAGACAATGGCAGCGGCATCACGCAGGAGCATCTGCCGAAGATTTTCGATCCTTTCTTTACAACCAAACCGGAGGGTACAGGTTTGGGGTTGTCTATCGTACACAAGATCCTTGAGCAGCACAAGGCTATCGTCGAAGTTGAAAGTTCCGACTGCGGGGGCGCGGTATTCACATTGACTTTTCCCATGAATACAGTCGAGGAAGAAAATGTATCGGCATAGAATCCTGGTCGTAGATGACGACAAGTTATTACAGAAGCCATTGAAGCAGATTCTTTCCGACAAATATGATGTCACTACCGCATTGAGTGGTGAGGAAGCGCTCGCGATTATCAGGGAAAAGCCTGTCGATCTTACGCTTCTGGATATTCGACTGCCTGGAATAGATGGTATTGAAACACTCAAGGCCATCCGAGAGAGGGATAAAAATATTTTGGTGATCATGATGACTGCATTCGAGGATGTTAAGACAGTCATCACTTCGATGAAGATGGGGGCCTTTGACTACCTTGTGAAGCCTTTGGACATGGATGAGATCGAGATCATCGTGGAACGGGCACTTGAGAACCTGAATCTAAAAAAGGAGATCGAAACGCTCAGGCGCGCCTGCATCAGACTATTCGATATTGAAAATATAGTGACGGCCAGCGACGAGATTCGGGAGGTATTCCAGAAGGCGGACAGGGTGGCGCAGAGCCACGACACGACGGTATTGATCGAAGGTGAAACCGGAACGGGGAAGGAAATCATCGCACGGTATATCCATTATCGAAGCGATCGATTTGGCAAGCCCTTCATGGCTATCAATTGCGGAGCAATCAACCGGGACCTGGTGGAAAGTGAGCTTTTTGGTTATGACAAGGGATCATTTACCGGCGGGCTGCATGAGGGGAAAGAAGGGAAAATAGAGGCTGCAAACGGAGGGACGCTGCTTTTGGACGAGATCAGCGAGATTTCCCCCCAGACACAGGTAAAGTTGTTAAGGTTCCTCGAGGAGAAGGAGTTGTATAGAGTTGGAGGGACCGCAAAGATAGATGTGGACGTGAAGGTCATCGCGGCGACGAATAAAAGGCTTTCCGAAGCGGTGAAAGAGGGGACATTCCGGCGAGACCTTTATTACCGGCTGAATGTAGCCTGGATTTATATTCCCCCGCTTCGGGAGAGGAAGTCTGATGTCTTGCCAACGGCCTTGTTTTTCATGGAGCGATTCAATAACAAGTTTGGCAGGAATTTCCAATCCATCTCGAAAGATGCTCAGTCCCTTCTTCTCCGGTACGACTGGCCTGGTAATGTGCGAGAATTAAAGAATTTCATAGAAAGAATAGTGTTGATGGAAGAGGGCAGCCAAATAAAGGAAGATCATCTCATCAAATTACTGGGCCTGGTGCACCGGAATTCGATAACGGATTCCTCCGAGATTGACATTCCCATGCAGGGCATTGACCTGGAGGAGATGAACAAGAGGTACATGATTCGCGCGCTTGAAATAAGTAAAGGTAATCTATCGAAGGCAGCAAGGCTCCTGGGTTTATCCAGGCCGGCATTAGCCTATCGTCTTGAAAAATACGGCGTCCCAAAATGACTTTCCCGCCGGATACCGGACTACAGGTCTATGAAACAATATCCACAGCCCGCCTGCCCACCCGCGAGGTATGTGCATATCGGCTGCGCTATTAACCGGTGCTCTGAAAAATCAACGAAGCGGCAAGCGGTGGTGAGCTTCCGGATGCGAGGAAGCCTGCATGTCTGGTCATTGACAAACAGATACTCCACAAGTATCGTTATGTACCCTTCCATAAAAGAAGTGATTCAGCGCTATGACTACACCCTGTTTCTTGTCTTTTAAAACGGCCCGAAAGGGGTCCTCAACATGAAACCAATTCTTGATTTCGGCGTATTTCAGCGAATCAAAGATTTGGATAAGTTCAAGCGTGTCCGAATTGCCTTCGATACAATTGAGTGGGACTGCGGCGTCGATCTGGATCCGGAATATATATATGAAAGATGCAAGCAGGGAGCAACAGTGGAGGCCGATTGACTCTTAGGAGTAAGGAGATTCGTTGCATATGACAAAGGAAACTCGCTGGGTCAAAACTCATTGTGCACGGATGGACCATGGTGGATGTGCTCTGTTGGTAGGTGTGAAAGATAATGAGATCGTTCAGGTCAAAGGCGATCCGGATGGTTTTTTAAACAGGGGGTACACCTGCTACAAAGGTAGGGTGTCGCCCGATCGCCTCAATCACCCCGAACGTCTCCGCTATCCTCTCAAGCGTGCGGGCAGACGCGGCGAGGGGAAATGGCAGCGAATTTCCTGGGATGAAGCGCTCGCTGAAATCGCGAAGAACCTTCTTGCGATCAAGGAGAACTTCGGAGCGCGGGCAGTTGGCTTTGGCGTCGGGATGCCCAAGGGCCTTGAGCATTTCGTTCTGATCCGGCTTGCCAATGTCTTCGGTTCCCCCAATGTTGTCGCATCTCAAGATGTATGCCATGCCCCGCGGGAGATCACGGGCATCCACACCTGTGGGTTTTACCCCGTCGCCGATCTTCACAACCCTACCCATCTCATCCTGTCGTGGGCCAGTAATGTTCTGTCCACCAACGAAGAAGGGCAGATAGCCTGTCTCACTTTGCAACAGCTTAGAAAAGGCGCCAGGCTTATTGTTGTCGATCCCCGCAGGACCGAGCTTGCCGAGAGGGCCGAGCTGTGGCTGCAACTTCGTCCCGGAACCGCACAAGCGCTTGCTCTGGGCTTTTTGCACGTCATCATTGGGGAAGAGATCTATGATAAAAAGTTCGTTGAAAACCATACCTACGGCTTCGAAGACCTCGCAGAGCATGTGAAACACTACAGCCCGGAGACAGTTTCTGATATGACCTGGGTCCCGGCCGATCTGATACGCAAGGCCGCAAGGCTTTATGCGGCGGCGAAACCGGCCGCACTGCAGTGGGGTAATCCCATCGAGCATGACGTTAATGCCTTCGACGCTACCCGCTCCCTGGTTTGCCTCATGGCAATCTGCGGGTACCTTGAAGTGCCCGGCGGAAATATCAATGCCCATGAGCCGAAAATTATGGGGCTTGGCGAATTCGTACGGGCCGACCTCATTCCGGATAAGCGCAAGGAGATGATCGGCGCTTACAGGGGCGTCATTCCGCGACTGATGACTGTACCGCCGGCCTATTTCCGGAAAGCCGTGCTTGAGGGAAAGCCTTATCCGGTCAGGGGATACTACGGTATGTGCACCAATCCCCTGGTAGCCTGGGCCGACAGTGCCGTCACCTATGAAACGTTTATGAACCTCGATTTTGTCGCTATGGCGGAGATTTTCATGACGCCTACCGCGTCCATGGCCGATATTGTCCTTCCGGTGGCGCACCAATACGAAATGAACGATATCGGCCACTACGGCATTGGACATGGGATGATACTTGCCCGGCCGAAAATCGTCGATCCACCTCAAGAGTGCTGGCCCGACATGAAAATCATGAATGAACTGGGCAAGCGGATCTCTGATGCTGAATATTGGCCCGATAATTTTGAAGACTTTCTGGAAGATATTGTCAGACCAGCGGGCCTTACTTACGCTGAATTCGCCGCCAGGGGGTTTCTGAAGGGGCCCGACCGTTTCAGGCTCTATGAGGAGAAGGGCTTCCGCACTCCAACGGGGAAGGTAGAACTGAAGTTGAGCACCGCTGAGAAGTTCAAATTGAAACCGCTCCCCGAGTTCACCGGTCTGCCCGAAGAGGATGATCCCGATTACCCGCTGATCTTGATTAGCGCCAAGAGCCGTTATTATCTCCTTTCTTCCTATCGATGGGTGAAGAAGCTTCGTCAAAAGCGGCCCTTCCCGATCGTCGAGATCCACCCCGACACGGCAGCGGCTTATGGGATCAGCGATGGTGACCATGTCATCATTGCGACGAAGTACGGAGAGATCATTCAAAGGGCACGGGTTACCGACATCGTGGACCCGCGTGTGGTCAGTGCAGACCTGGGATGGTGGTTCCCTGAAGAAGATGCGGCGAAGCAGTTCGAATGGCGCAAATCGAACTTCAATATGCTCACCTCTATCGGAAAGCTGGGCAAAGAGTTCGGAACCCCAAACCTGAAAAACCTCCCCTGCAGAATACGAAAACAATGATGAGGCATTATGGGATATTGAGATGAGTATAGGACAATATTCTTTCGAGGAATACCTGAGTGTGGTGAAGTCTTTTCACGGCTACACCGCGCCCGGCGTGGTGGCGGGAGGGGTAATGGTGGACCTTGCCCTTGGCCATATGCCTGGTGGGGCGTTGTTTGAAGCGATTTCCGAAACGAGAAACTGCCTCCCCGACGCCGTGCAGTTGCTCACACCATGCACGGCCGGAAACGGCTGGCTGAAAATTATCAACTTGGGGCGGTTTGCATTGAGCCTTTATGACAAGCACAGCGGCAAAGGTGTCCGTGTCTTTGTCGATGCTCAAAAAGTTCGGGCCTGGCCGGAAGTGGAGGCATGGCTTTTCAAGCTCAGGACTAAGCAGGAGCAGGATGGCCAACTCCTTCTCGAGCAAATCAGACAAGCGGGGCCGGAACTCTACGGAATCGAGACCGTCCTAGTCCTGCCTCAATTCCTTGGCAAGCGCCGCAGGGGGGCCATTGGCTGCTGTAACCTGTGCGGAGAACCTTATCCGATAGACGATGGGGCGATCTGCCGGGCATGCGCGGGTGAGACCCCTTACCTGGTCCACGGCGCGGAGCATTTTGAGCAGCTCTTTGACGGACCTGCTGGTGACAACAGCCGGACTCTCCGTAGATCCGGATGATGTTACGCGACACGGCCTTTTACATGCTGCGGTAACTGACATGTTATACGGCGCTTCCGTCCTGCCGGGAGCCATGACATTGCTCGCCCGAATCGGCTCGGTCCAGGTAATGGGTGTTCCGGCATGTGCGAGCGGCATTCAACAGCTTCGATAAGTCCCTGTCCCCGCTTTTTCTTACCCGTCTGCCCCGAAATTCCTGCCTAGGAACCTTTCCAAACAGAAGCTCAATTCGTTTGACAAAAATGGGGCGGTCGTTTAATGTGCGTTATGTCATATGTGGCATAACGCCTGCTTCATCATACCTCCGGTAAGTCCGGAAGCGGATACGCCGGTACGATCGGCAGCAAGACCTATGCGCAGCATGGAGAAACTTATAGAGGAGATCCGACTTGGAAACTGCCATGGTGAGGCCGGTCAATATTGATCCTTCACCGGAGGATAAGGCCGAAGTCGTCCGTAACAAAGTTAAATTTGAGGTCTTCGGCGAAGAGATGCTCGAAAAGCGGGTCAATCCCAGCGGCAGCAGTGGCAGGGTTTACCTGCCTTCATACTGGGTCGGCTGCCGGGTGAAGGTGATAAGAACAGGATGAGGCGAGATGAGGTCGAGGTGGGCTCAGACTATGAAGACTCACGGCATCCTGCTCTGTGTCCCCGTGTCAGCCCCTCTTAGCGTCTCCGCCTCGTCCCCGTTGGGTCGATTGCGCGGATATGTCAATTTGTCAAAGGGGGAAGGATGACTGGCATGAGTTCGTTGGAAGTCTTGAGCGCGTCACTTTGGCGAACGGTGGATCTTGGGGTCTGCCGACATGGCGATCAGAGCACATTTCTGACTTTTTGTACAAGCCTCAGCGAGTAAGGCATGGAATGACGAAGGAGAAACACCGATGAACATGGTGAAGTTGACGATCGACGGCAGAGAGGTTTTCGCGCAGGGGGAGAGCACGATCCTTCGGGCGGCGAATGGCGCGGGAATACGAATTCCAACGCTCTGCTTTCATGAAAGAATGAACCCCATAGGGTCCTGCGGGATGTGTGTTGTTGAAATCGATGGAGATTCCACATTCATGGCTTCCTGCAAGACGCCTGTCAAGGATGGAATGAGCGTTACCACATCGTCGGATCGTCTTATCCAGGTCCGGCAGGATGCATTGAAAGCACTGCTGGTAAATCATCCTTTAGACTGTCCAATCTGCGACAAAGCGGGCGAGTGCATGCTCCAGGAGCTGGTTTATGAACATGGCATAACAAACGTTGAAATGCAGCCTCCGACGTCGAAATTCACTTCGGCGTATAGCACATCCGTCCTAAAATCATGGCCCCAACGCTGCATTTCATGTTTGCGCTGCGTAACCGCCTGCAATGAAATCCAGGTGATAGGCGCGCTGGAGGCCATAGACGGGCCGGAGGGCAAGCTGATTTCATATGACAGGGATAAATGCGTTTCGTGCGGCGAGTGTATCCAGGTATGTCCGGTAGGTGCGCTGCTTGAAAAAAAGACCTGCCTCCGTTGGCGGCCCTGGGAAGTGACGAAGGTTCGAACCACTTGCCCCTACTGCGGCGTCGGATGCCAGCTTTGGCTTCATATCAAGGACGGCAGAATCGTCAGGTCATCCGGTGTTGAAGATGGCGAACCCAATAAGGGCCGATTATGCGTCAAGGGAAGATACGGGTTTGATTTCATCCATTCGGAAGAGCGGCTGCAAACTCCACTGATCAAGGAAAACGGCCGGTTCAGGGAAGCATCCTGGGACGAGTCTTTGGATTTGGTGGCGAACCGGTTCAAGGAGATTATCGCACAAAGCGGTCCGGATGCCATTGCTGGCGTAAGCTCTGCCCGGAGTATCAATGAAGATTCCTATCAGATGCAGAAACTGTTTCGCTCAGTGATCGGAACGAACAATATCGATCACTGCGCCCGTACCTGACACGCGCCCACGGTCGCTGGTCTGGCGGCATCATTCGGTTCTGGCGCGATGACGAATTCGTTCACTGAATTTGCCTCGGCGAAGATGTTTCTGGTGATCGGGTCAAATATGACGGAAGCCCATCCCGTGGCATCGTCGTTTCTCAAAAACGCGGTTCAAAACGGCGCACAGCTAATCGTTATCGATCCGCGAAAGCATAAGCTCTGCGATATGGCTACAGTGCACCTGCCGTTGAAGGTCGGGAGCGATATCGCCCTGTTGAACGCCATTATGCATGTGCTGATCACAGAGGACCTCTATGACAGGCGATTTGTGGAATCGTGCACCACCGGCTTTGATGCGCTAAGGGAAAAGATCATGAACTACCCGCCGGAGAGTGTCTCTGACATATGCGGGATCGACGCGGAAGCCATCCGTGACGCCGCCCGTCGTCTGGCGGCCGTAAAACCGGTGATGGCCTGCTACACGCTGGGGATTACCGAGCATACCTGCGGCAGGAACAATGTCATGTCCGTCGCCAACCTGCAGATGCTGCTGGGAAACATGGGCGTGGAATGCGGCGGAGTCAACCCCTTGCGGGGCCAGAACAATGTGCAGGGCGCTTGCGACATGGGAGCCCTGCCCAATGTATTTCCAGGGTATCAGAGTGTGACTCTGCCGGCCGCGCGTGAAAAGTTTGAAAAGGCATGGGGGGTCACCGGACTCTCCGAAAAGCTCGGGCTGATGATTCCCCAGATGATGGAGGGGCTTGTCAGCAAAAAGGTCAGGGGGTTCTATATTTTCGGTGAGAACCTTGCCAACACCGAACCCGACATCAGAAAAGTAGAGCACGAGCTGGCTTCTGCGGAATTTCTCATTTGTCAGGATATTTTTCAAACGGAGACCACACGGTTTGCGCATGTCATTTTCCCGGCGGCCGCGTGGAGTGAAAACGACGGCACCTTTACCAACAGTGAACGCCGGGTCAGCCGGGTCCGGACCGCCTGCCCTCCGCCAGGGTTGGCACGGCCGAACTGGTGGATATTCAAGCAGATCGCAAAGCGGATGGGGCATAGCTGGCTATCCGACAGCGCCCGGGAAATCTGGGACAATGAGTTATCCGTACTGGCCCCCAGTATGGGAGGGATCAAATATTCCCGGCTTGAAAATGACGGGCTTCAGTGGCCATGCACCAATGAAGATCACCCCGGGACCTGCTTTTTGCATCAGAACGGGGAGTTCACCTGCGGCCGCGGCCGCTTCAACGCGGTGGACTGGACCCCCCCTGCTGATGTCCCTGATAGCGAATATCCACTGGTGCTGAGTACCGGACGACGGCTCTATCAGTACCATACCCGGACCCAGACCGGCCGGAGTGCAGGGTTGAACGATCTTCTCGCGGAAGAAACCGCCGATATTTCCATTGAAGACGCCCGAACCATGGGGATCGAGGCCTATGAGAAGATCCGGGTGAAATCGCGACGGGGGGACGTGGTCGTCAAGGCCCGCGTGACCCATGAGGTGCCGCCGGGAATGGTCTGGATGGCATTTCATTTTCGCGAGAATTGCGCCAACTGGCTGACTAACCCAGCGTTCGATCCGGTGACGTTCACGGCGGAATACAAGGCTTGTGCCGTCCGGATCGAAAAGCTGTGATTGAGAAACTGTGGACAATGAGGGGCATGAAGAAAAGCTATTTACAACGATCTTCATGCCCTTCATCGCTTCTTGGTCTAAAAGGAGATGGTCGAAGTGCAAATCCTCAGGCACAAGACTTCGAGATTCAAAGACAACGCCCTTTTCGCCGTCGAATACAACCTTGCGGTTGAGGAACTTCTGGAAATCTACATCGACGATTCCCCCTACGCCATTACCATGCGCCTGCCCGGTGACGATATAAACCTCGTGACGGGGTTTTGCTTTACCGAAGGAATCATCGGCTCCCGCGATGACCTGCTTTCAATCAGGTACTGCGAGGCTATTCCGGGCGAGTGCAGGGTGCTCGTCTACCTGGACCGGGAAAGATCGTGCAATACGGTGAACCTCGAGAGACGGCGCGAGTACGTCAGCAAGTCCAGTTGCGGATTGTGCGGCAAGAGCGAAGCCGACGAAATATATTCCGAAAGCCCTCCGGTTACGACGTTCCACTACATGTCCCTGGGCGACATCCTGAGGTTCAAGCAATCCTTCGAAACTCGGCAAACTATTTTCCAGCTCACCGGGTCAACGCATTCGGCTTCTCTTTTCGGCCTGCGTCGGAACCTGCTTGCATTTGCCGAGGACATCGGCCGGCACAACGCCTTCGACAAGGTAATCGGGGCGTTGGTCAATGAAGGCAAAACACGGGAGGCGTTCCTTGCCATCGTTTCGTCTCGCTTGAGTTTCGAGATGGTACAAAAGGCCGGTGTACTCGGCCTCGAAATCCTTGCCGGACTGTCGGCGCCAACCAGCATGGCGGTCGAAATGGCCGACAGGCTGAATATCACCCTGATAGGTTTTTTGCGTGAGAACAGTATGAGCATCTACACGCATCGGCAGAGAATTCTTTATTCCTGAACCCCGCCGCGTTATTGGCTTCCGTGCCCCATTATTGAGCAGGGTAGCCGCAGTCGCAACTCTTTCCGCGTTCCTGACCGGTGTCGCCCTGGCTTTCCGGCCCGCTAAGGGCAGGCCCAAGGGCAAAGATTGGCTGGATGAGTTTCTGACCGTTAGGCGGAAGTCATGCGCGTTGGGCGTTCGCGGGAGCCCTTGTTGGCAGAAACGGCTGGATTTGACGCAGGCTTTATGAAGCCTCCGGGATAACGCTCATGTTCACCTGGCGGGGGGTTGCGCTTGCCGCCACGATTGGCTCGCCGCCGCTGATTTTGAAATCGGCCGGAAGTGGTGGGGGTCAGCCATTGAAAATGGAAATTGGCAAAAAAGTGGAAGGGGATTATGCTATAATCCCCTTCCACTTTAGGGACGGTCATATTTTATTGCTTTGAGATGCATATAGGGCAGAGGTTGGCAGATGAATATCGCCATTAATAATAAAGTAGCATCAAGTTATAAAGTTTCAATATTTTATCTGATTCTCTTATGCATTGTTGCCGGTGCTGGATGGTTTGGAACCAGATATCTGGGTGATAAGGCCCGACAGGAAATACTTCAATTTAACGAATCCACGATATTAACACATTCTTCCCATTTTAGCGATGAGTTTGAACATATTGAAAGAGAGGTTAGAGTGCTCTCAGGGTCTCCCCTTATTGCACCTGCTCTCATTTCCCGCAAGGATGAGGATATCGCGAATGCGAACTCAACTTTAGACAGGTACAATTCAGGCTTGGGTAGTTCTGTAAGTTATCTCATGGACAGCAATGGAATGACTATTGCTTCCTCCAACCGCAATGATCCGGATAGTTTTGTAGGCAAATACTATCACTTCCGACCCTACTTCATACAAGCGATGAAAGATGCTCCAGGCCGATATTGTGCTCTAGGCGTCACTTCCTTGAAGAGAGGTTTCTATGCAAGTTATCCTGTTAAGGACGATAAAGGACATATTATCGGTGTTGTCGTTATTAAAAAGGATATCGACGAGAAAGAAGCCGATCTGAGCAGGTATCCCTATTTTTTCCTCGTCGATCCAAACGGCATTATCTTTCTGTCCAGCAGGAAAGAGATGACCTTTAAGAGCCTATGGCCGATAAGCCGGGAAACCAGGCTTACCCTGCTTATATCGGGACAGTTCGGTGAAAGAGAGTTCGATGCGCTCCTGCCTCGGGCAGTTGTGGATGGTATGGAAATTAAACTTGACGGAAGGAATTATCTTGCTTCACGCAAGGTCATTGATCCTGAAGGATGGTCGACTGTAATAATGACATCGACAGAAAAAATTGTGTTATACAAGTTGGCCGGCGTGATTATATCAATGTGGATATGCACCCTTATAGTAGTACCGATGATAATTAATTACAGGACATCCAGATCGGCAGAAATGGTGCGTGCGAGTGAAACGCGTTACCGTGAGCTCTTTGACAACACCAGCAGCGGAGTGGGTATCTATGAAGTAAAAGACGGGGGAAAAGATTTCATTTTGAAGGATTTCAACAAAGCCGGCGAACGAATAGACGGCGCCCGCAAAGAGGACATTATCGGGAAAAGTATCCATGAGGTGCGGCCCGGCATCAAGGAATTCGGACTCCTGGATGTGTTTGAACGAGTTTGGAAAACTGGCATTCCTGAACATCATTTAGCATCATTTTACCATGATCAAAAAACTGCGGTATGGTTCGAGAACTTCGTCTACAAACTTCCCACGGGCGAAATGGTCGCCGTATACGACGACATTACCGGCCGCATGAGGGCAGAAGAGGCCCTACGCGAGAGCGAGGAAAAATATCGTCGGATCGTTGAAACGGCCAATGAAGGCATCTGTGTGACGGACGTGGATAACCTTGTTACATATGTGAATCAAAAAATGGCTGACATGCTTGGCTATCTCCCTGAAGAGATCATTGGCAAGCCGTTAGTCCATTTTCTGTTTCCCGAAGACCTGGCCGATCACCAGGAAAAGTGGTCGCATCGCATCCAGGGGCTGAGTGAGACTTACGAACGCCGTTTTCGCCGCAACGATGGCAGAGAACGTTGGACGAATGTTTCTGTCACAGTGATTAGAACCGAAGATGGCGGGTTTATGGGAGCTTTTGGGATGCTCACCGATATCACCGAACGCAAGCGAGCCCAAGAGGAACTCAAAGATAACGAGCAGCTTTTGAAAAGTATCATCCAGGGATACCCCATTCCGACATTCATGATCGGGAAGGACCATCGGGTGATCCATTGGAATAGAGCTCTGGAAGAGTTCACAGGCGTAGGAGCTTCAGCAGTAATCGGCACATCACAGCACTGGCGTGCCTTCTACAGGGAGGCGAGGCCCTGCATGGCCGATCTGCTCGTCGATGAGAATCAGGAAGGGGCTGTACGCTGGTATGGTGAAGGGACCGGCAAGTCAGAGGTTCTGGATGAAGCATATGAAGCAACGGAATTTTTCCCGGACTTGGGCGAGACGGGGAAATGGCTGCATTTCACCGCTGCCGCTGTTCGGAATTCCAGAGGCGCTATTGTCGGCGCCATCGAGGCTCTCGAAGACATCACCGATCGTAAGCAGGTCGAAGAAGCCTTGAGAGAATCCGAAAACCATTACAAGGCCATCTTTGAAAACACCGGCACGGCCACACTCATACTCGAAGAAGATACCATCATATCACTTGTAAATGCGGAATTCGAGAAACTGACAGGTTACACGAGAGATGAGATTGAAAACAAAAAGAGCTGGACGGAATTTGTTGTGAAAGAGGACCTGGAGCGGATGCTGGACCAGCATCGCCTGCGCAGAGCCGTTGGAAAGGCTGCTCTCAAACAATACGAATTCCGCCTTATTGACAGACATGACCGGACAAGAGATTGCTTGCTCACCGTTGATATGATTGCCGATACAAAAAGAAGTATCGCATCATTTCTTGACATAACCGAGCGTAGGCAGGCGGAAGCGGCTCTGCGGGAGAGCGAGGAGTTGTATCGCACGCTTGTCAGCTTATCCCCCGACGCGATCTCGGTGGCGGACCTGAATGGCTTGCTCACCTTCACTTCACCTAAGGCCATTCAAATGTTTGGATATTCGCCTGATGACGAGATCCTTGGGCACAGTATATTATCTTGGGTTGCCCCTGAAGAGCAGGAAAACGTGTCCACGAATATGCGGCGTTTCCTGACGGAAGGAACACTCACAGCTACCGAATACACACTGATCAAGAAGGATGGGGCCCCCTTTATCGGAGAGCTCAACGCCGCGGTCATTCATTCTCACGACGGCAGCCCAATGAGTATGATTATCATTACCCGTGACATCACCGAGCGCAAGCAGGCCGAAATTGCATTGCACATGAGCGAGGAACGTTTCTCAAGATTCTTCCGCTCCACTCCCGTCGGCACCAGTATCACCCGCTTGAGCGACGGACAACTTGTCGACGCCAATGATGCGTTCCTGGGCTTACTTGGTTACACACGCGAGGAGGTCATCAGCCAAAATACATTGAAGCTGAAAATGTGGGCTAATCCTGAAGACAAGGCCAAGGTAATCGAGATACTGCAAGAGAAAGGCAATATAAAAGACTTTGAAATCCAACTCGTCAGGAAATCCGGTGAGATCATAGATGTGCTTGGCTCGGCGGAGGTGATCGAGATGGCCGAGGAGAAGTATATGTTGAGCCTTGCATATGACATTACAGAGCGCAAGCGAGGAGAGAAGGAAAGAAAGAAACTTGAGGAACAACTTTTTCAGGCCCAGAAGATGGAATCGGTGGGACGGCTGGCCGGCGGCGTGGCGCACGATTTCAACAACATGCTGGGCGTGATCATCGGCCGGGCGGAAATGGCCCTGGAACTCGACCTTTCCACTGACAAACTCCAGCACAACCTCAAGGAGATCCTCAAAGCGGGCCTGCGTTCAGCGGACCTTACCCGGCAACTGCTGGCCTATGCCCGCAAACAGACCGCCGCCCCGAAGATACTGGATTTGAACGGCACGATCTCGGGCATGCTGAATATGTTGAGGCGGCTCATCGGCGAGGATATCGACCTGTTATGGATACCGGAACTCGATCTGTGGAAAGTCAAAATCGATCCCTCCCAGGTGGACCAGATTCTCGCCAATCTTGCGGTCAATGCCCGCGATGCCATTTCCGGGGTAGGCGCCATAACCATGAGGACCGACAACGTTGTGATCGATGATTCCAACAGGGCTGAGACCCCGGAATTCATTCCCGGAGAATACGTTCTGCTGACCGTGAACGATACCGGAGCGGGTATGAGTCAGGAAGTCCGGAAGAATATTTTCGAGCCTTTTTTTACCACCAAGGAACTGGGCAAGGGAACCGGGCTCGGATTGTCAACAGTCTACGGCATCGTTAAACAAAACGACGGTTTTGTTTATGTTGCCAGCGAGCCGGGGAAAGGGACCACGTTTAAAATCTACCTGCCGCGGTTTGAGGCTGAAACCGTACACGTCCCCTCTGAGGAGATTACCGTCAAACGCCCGACAGGCACGGAAACCATCCTGCTGGTCGAGGACGATGAAGCGATCCTGAACCTCGGTAAGATGATTCTCGAAAACCTGGGCTACACGGTTCTTGCGGCGGGTACTCCGGTAGACGCCATTCATCTTGTTGAAAAGCATTCGGGAGATATTCACCTGCTTATCACGGACGTAGTGATGCCGGAGATGAACGGCCGAGAACTGGCGGAGCAGCTCAGCGCCATCCGCCCGAACCTCGAGTGCCTGTATATGTCAGGCTATACCGCAGACGTGATAGCACATCGCGGCATTCTGGACGAAGGAGTAGGTTTCATTCAGAAACCTTTCCTCAGTGAGGATCTTGCGGCAAAAGTAAGACAAGTGTTGGACCACTTGGAATAGATGGCTGAAAGATCGTGTTTGGTAAAGAGGAATCGAAGGGGATTTCAAAGGATTATATAGTATCGGATAATCAAAATTCCCCCTGCCCCCCTTTAGAAAAGGGGGGGAAATACGAAAAATATTGCGTTTGCGACACAGCCTCGAAAGCCGGGGTGACGTCTATAGAGTCTTTCGCCCCGATGTGGGAATTCCAATCCTTTTTCATCACCCTGTTGAGTAGCTCAACGCGCCAGAGCCTGCCCTGGACCTGATCCGGGGGCAGGAAGCGGCCTGAACCGATGGCTGCCCCGGCGCTGTATCGACTTTTATGCATGTTTTGCAAGTCGCTGAACCGAGTGGCCCCTTTGGACCCGTTAAACGCGAGACCTCTGAGTATTCGAAAGGCGCCGACGGCAGGCCAGGACGACACTCAACAGGAGAATGAAGCCCATCGTTTTCACACGGTAGGAGTTTGAGAGTTTTATAAAATCCCGCCCGAAAAAAAACCTGCTCATGATCAGGCAGAAAATGGTAAAGGCCCCCATCGCCGCAGTCTGCCAGCGGGAAAGACTGAAGCCGGCGAAAGCGGCGCGGCAGATCAGGTAGAGGGCCGGCAGCACCCCCACACCGTGCTGAACCCAGGTAATCGGCGAGAAGAGCAGTATGAGGATCGATACCGCTGCGCATTCCCAGAGGGTTTCAATGGAGTTGCGGCTCACCGGCGGGTGGCGCATCAGCCAGACCATCCAGATGAAAAGTGCCGCCATAAGAAGGCGGGCCACGATTCCCGCCCAGAAAACCGGCAAATCCAGGAACTGCAAATAGTACGGGCTGGGGGGATTATTTGGGCGGCGGGGGTCGTCGGACGACTCCGGCCTGCCCATGTGCCCGTATGGCAGATGCATGAGGTAGCGTGCGAGGGCAGGGCGAAGCGAGATGTTTTCAACCTTCTCTTCTCCCAGGGGACCGCGGGATGGGTCGGGGTCGCTCACTCCCCGGACTACCCCTGCTAGCCAGGTCTCCATCATGCGGGCATATTGGTCAGGACCGCTCAGCAGGATCGGACTCAGAGTGAAGAGTGTAAAGGCGGCGCATGCTGCGGCCGCGATTTTCCATTGCCGCTTGAGCATGAACCAGGCGACAAAGAGGAGGGGCGTACACTTCATGGCTCCCGCCATGCCAAGGACTACGCCGCCGGCAACGTCGCGCTCCTTTGACCACAAATAAACCGACAGCCAGGACATTGCGACCAGGACCGTATTGACTCCGACTTCGGGGAGGTCGCGCCCCAGACAAAGGGACCCAAGCAGGATAGCCAGCGTTGTGGACCAGAAGGAGGCGTCCGGTGAAAGCGGCATGCTCTGTTCCGAGAGGCGCTGGAGCGTTCGGACCAGTGCGGCTATGGCAACAACGGCCACAGGATAGACGATGATCTGTGCAGCATGCAGGCCGAAGAAATGAAGTGGAGCGTGGACCATTGCCCAGAAGGGCGGATAAACGGAATCCAGGCCGCCTTCGTATATAAAAACGCCCCTGACGAGCCGTCTGCCAAACTCAAAGTGGAGCGGAAAATCACCTTGAGGCCGGAGGATTATCTGAACCCATACTGCCATAACCCAAACGGCCGCCGAAGCAATCGGGACCCACCTGAAGCGGCGCAGTTTCGCCCAATCGATAGAGTCGAACCGCAACCAGCCCCCCTGTAAGACTGACACGGAGAGGGGTGGAGGGGGAGAGGGGGAGAGGGTTTTGTCCCCGTGTTCCCGCGTCTCCGTGTCTCCGTGTCTCCGTGTCCCCTTGTCCCCGTGTCTCCGTGCCACCGTGTCTCCGTGTCTCCGCGTCTCCGCGTCACCGTTTCAGCCTGCGTCAGTCGTAGCGCGTGCTGCCTTATATTCCGGATCGCGCGAATTGGACAACGAATTCTCGCGAGGTTTATTTCTCTTTTTGCACCAGGGCCCGCAGTGCATGTTCTTTCGTATCGTAAATGTACGGTGCCACATCCCGCTTTGCCAGTTCATCGCCGAGTTTCATCTTCAGGAAGGTGCTTGTCGTATAACGCGTAGTGCTTTTGTAGTAACGCATGACATATTTCACCATATCCGAATATTCATCGACCAAATCCGGGGCTATGTTGAAATTGTCATAGTTGACAATCGTATTGACCTTCTTCCCCAGAGGCACCAGTATGTTCTCAACAACTGCCCTGATTTTCCGGATTTCCTCGGACGACTTGACATACAGGTTTTCAAAGTTGACAAAGAAAAGGTTCTCCTCGGGATGGTAGGTCAGGCGTTCCTCGATCGGCAGGCTCAGCAGTTCGTTCTTCAGACCCATCGACTCCGGCCGAAAAATCCTCGGGTCCATCAGTTGGGGTTCTTTGTTGATGATCGGTTCAAAATCCATAAGGGCCAGGACGTCCTTCTCCATGTCGATTCCTGGAGCTATTTCAACCAGTTCCAGGCCCTCTTCCCGAAGCCTGAAAACGCAGCGCTCGGTAACGTAGAGCACAGGTCGTTTGTTCATTGCGGCATATCGGCCGCTGAAGGTTTTCTGCTCGACTTGATCGATGAATTTGCGTTCTCTTCCCTCCTGCTCAATCTTCACCTTGCCGTCTTCTACCGCTACCTTTAGCCCGCCCGCTGTAAAAGTGCCGACAAAAATAATGTTCTTGGAGTTTTGGCTGATGTTGATGAATCCGCCCGGTCCAACGAACCTCGGTCCGAACTTGCTGACATTGACGTTCCCCTCCCTGTCCACTTCAGCGGCTCCAAGGAACGCCATGTCCAGACCGCCTCCGTCGTAAAAATCGAACTGGTAAGGCTGGTCGACAAGAGCAACCATGTTGGTACCGGTGCCAAAGTTGACTCCCGAGTTGGGAAGCCCGCCTATGACGCCAGGTTCGGCAGTGAGGGTAAGGTGCTCGATCATCTGCTCTTCGTTGGCGACCTGGGCAACTCCTTCCGGCATGCCGATCCCAAGATTGACTATACTGTTAGGCAGCAACTCGAAAGCCGCCCGCCTGGCAATGATCTTCCTCGGACCCATCTCCATAGGCGGAATTGACTGCATTGGCATCCGGATCTCACAACTAAAGGCCGGATTATAAAACTCGATGAAAGTCTGCCAGTGATTTTCGGGCTTGGCTACCACCACACAGTCGACGAGTATCCCCGGAATCTTGACCTGGCGGGCATTGAGCGTGCCACGATCGGCGATTCGCTCAACCTGCACCATGACAATACCACCGGAATTCCTGGCGGCCATCGCCATGGCAAGCGCTTCCAGTGTAAGGGCCTCCTTCTCCATGGTGATATTGCCGTCCGCATCCGCCGTCGTTCCCCTCACGATCGCAACATCGATGGGCAGGGTTTTGTAGAAAAGGCATTCTTTCCCGCCGATGTGGACCAACTCGATCAGGTCTTCTCCTTTTGTCTTGGTGAGTTCATTGAGTTTGCCGCCATCAATCCTTGGGTCTATGAAAGTCCCAAGTCCGACGTAGGTGAGGTGGCCGGGTTTGTGCCCGGCGATATCGCGGAAAAGATGAGCGACTACACCCTGAGGAAAGTTGTAAGCAAGGATCGTGTTTGCCCTGATCAGCTTCTGAAGTTCGGGCGCCAGCCCAATGTGCCCACCGATGACTCTTCCTATCAGCCCTTCGATGCCCACATGGTTCAGGCCTTTGGTTTTGCCGTCCCCCTGCCCGGCGGCGTAAATAAGGGTCAGGTTCCTGGGACTTCCGGTCCTCAAGAAATGTTCTTTGAGCTGGATGACGATCTCTTCCGGGAAGCCCGCTCCAACGAAACCTTCCGTCGCTACAGTATCACCGTCTCTTATAAGACTGACGGCTTCTTCGGCCGAAATTATCTTGCCCTTCTTCATGCGCATCGCCTGGACCGGCGAAAGCATGGGATGGGTGAATTGTGCGCTGGAGACCAGTTCTGCCATGGTAAACTCCTCGTATGAAAGACTTGTAAACAACACTGTGCGAAGCACGCCGCATAGCGCGAAGGCCGACCGCCGCATTTCTCGACGCTCTCCATGACCTGTCCATGACCAGAGACGGGGCGGGCGCGACAGGCCTTCTTACGCCTCCATGGATGGAGTCCGCTTTGGAAAGGCGCCGAGCTCTCCTTCCTGGAGGCGTTTCGCTATGCCCCCAGGGATGGCTGCGCCCCAAAAGCCGGGGCAGCACATCCCTGGGCAAGGGTTTAGACAGGCGCTTCTAGTAAACCCCCGTGAGGGCGTAGAACAGGATGACCACAAACACCATTGACGTTTTGATTAGAGTCATCATCCCGATGTCCGCATATGATTGCCTGTGGGTTAGCCCACATACTGCAAGCAGGGTGATCACCGCTCCGTTGTGCGGCATAGTGTCGCAGCCGCCCGAGGCCATTGAGGCTATCCGGTGGAGGACCTCCGGGGAAAGCCCAACCGAGTTTGCCCACGCCAGCCAATTCTTGGACATGAGATCGAGCGCGATTGACATGCCGCCCGAAGCCGAACCCGTTATGCCCGCCAGAGTGGTTACGGACACAGCTTCCGACACAAGCGGCGTAACTCCGACTTTGATCCCGAGAAGAAAAGCAGCGATCGATTTGAAACCTGGCAAAGCCGCAATGACATTGCCATAACCCACTTCCGAGGCGGTATTCATGATGGCGAGAAGAGACCCTATGGCGCCCACGTTCAAGGCTTTCTGCAATCCTCCACTCCCCTTGGGAATGTTCCTGTAACCCAGCCCCATGGCGAGGACGATGCCGGCCACCAGGGCGATGATCAGTGACCAGGTGCCGATCACGTTTTTGACTGCGGGAGCCAAGAGAGGGAGCTTCAGGTCTGCCATCGGCGCGAGCGAGTCGGGGCTCCATGTCACCACCCGCGAGAGGATAAAGTTGAGAGCGAGGACCAACAGCAGCGGTAACACTCCAATGTACCATTTGGGTAGCGACACATCTTCAGCAGCCGGTGGTTCATTCAAAGTATGGGGGCCATAACCCTCCCCCCTTGCTGCTGCTTTTCTGCGCCGGTATTCCAACCAGGTCATTCCGACAATAAAAATCAGTGTCCCGCCAAGTAAACCCAACACTGGGGCGGCGTAGGCATTAGTGCCATAGAAGCTGGTTGGAATGATATTCTGGATCTGCGGCGTACCCGGAAAGGCGTCCATGGTGAAGGTGAAGGCGCCCAGGGCAATACAGCCTGGAATCAACCGCTTGGGAATGCCGGCTTCTTTGAACAGCGCCGCCGCAAAAGGGTAGACCGCAAAAACCACGACGAACAGGCTGACTCCGCCGTAGGTCAATATGCCACAAGACAAGACTACGGCAAGGATGGCATGCCTTTGTCCAAGTCTTTGCATAATCGCATGCGAAATACCCTTTGCCAGAAGAGTGTCTTCCATCACCTTCCCAAACACGGCGCCCAGCAGGAATATTGGGAAAAAGAGTTTCACGTAGACCACGGCTTTGGCCATAAAGAGTTCCGTGTAGGAAGGCATGACCGGCAACCCCTGGAGAGCCGCCGCCAGCAGAGCGAAGACAGGGGCGAACAGGATGACCGAAAATCCCATATAGGCCATGAACATCAAAAGAAACAGACTGAGTACAATCCCTAGTACGTCCATAAAGGCACTCCTTTTAAAGTGGAGGGTGAGTCCTCAAGGCCGTCAATGTCGATCGGTGGTTCGTGCAAGTGCTAATCTTCAGTTTGGCTTTGAGTCCAGAATGGAAAGTATTGCCTTGATTATATTTCAAGCGGTTGCGAGGACCTCTCTGCATCACCTCCTTCCTCCCGAAGCCGCCGGCTCTTGTCCGGTTATTCCAGGCCGCCTGCGCCGCTAACCCTTCGATCCCAGCCGCAAACCACCGTGGATATAGTACACATCCCCGGCAAGGGCTTCATTGCGGTAAAGCTCACCGACCAGCGACGCTATTTCATAAGGGTCGATCAGGCGTCCGATCGGGACCTGGTCCACTGCCTTCCCGATGAGTTTCCCGTTCATGCCTCCTCTTGCCAACGAGGTATCGACATATCCAGGGGCGACCGCAACGCAGCGGATCCTGCCGGCCAGTCCGCGCCTGAAGAACTCGGCGGTCAGCACCCTGGGCGCCACCGACAAGGCGGCCTTAGAGGACGAATAATTGAGCTGTTCGGCCGCCCCGAGCGAGCTGGTGGAAGATATGAGGCAGACCAGACCCCGACAGTCATGGTTGATCATTTGTTCCACGCATTCCCGAACCGTCAGGAAAACACCCGTGAGATTTATGTTCATAACGATCTGGAAGTTCTCAAGCGACATCTTCCCGATCACTTTGCCGGTCTCTTTGTCCGTATCGAGCACCGGACTGTCTCTGGTAATGCCTGCACACGGGGCAACCATGTTTATCTTTCCAAAGATCTCGATCGCTTTTTGTGCAAGCCATGAGCAGTCGGCTTCGCTGACGACGTTACAGGTAAGGACAACCGCCTCGCCCCCCAAACTCTCCAGAGATTTTTTCGCTTCCTCGAGACGCTCTTCCGACACATCGGCCAGGACAACCTTTCCCCCGCCGGCCACCCAGTATTCGGCGAGCGCCAGCCCAATTCCCTGAGCTCCCCCGGTAATAACCGCCACAGAACCCCTGATATCGAGCATGTCTTGCCTTTCGGGAATAAACAGAGGATAGGGGCAAAATCATCAAGCCGATGCAAAGGATGTCTTTTCATGAGAACCCTGAGAGCAATTCCGGTGCCAAGTTTCTGGAGTGGCTTCCGGACGGGATTTGTGGGAGAAGTGAAGGGTTGGCGCCGGGAAATGTAGCCGAAGAGCTACACAACGGAAATAGCCAAAGGGGCAGCAGATGTAAGGAATAGGCCAAGTTAGGAGTTCTGCCCATCTTGTAGCTAATTTGGTACATGTACCTTATTAAATACATATGGAATCCCGTGCCGCTTCATCTTCTCATAGAGCTTCACGCGATGTATCTGCAGGATGGAGGCTGCCCTTGTCTTGTTTCCCGCCGCAGCCGCAAGGGCCGCAACAATGGTTTTGCGCTCCGCCTCGGCCCTGGCGTGTGCAAGAGTGCATGGAGCCAGGCCGGCGCGCAGCTTCGGGATTGAGCGCAGGAGGTAGTCGGGAGCGTGCTCGGGCAAAAGCGTTTCTCCCCTGGTCATAGCTGCGGCCCGTTCGAGCACGTTTTGCAATTCGCGCACATTTCCAGGCCAGCTATAGGACTTGAGCGCTTCCATGAGTTGGGGTGAAATCATTCTTTTGAACTCGCCTGTGTCGTTTGATAGCCTGGCCAGGAAGCTATCGGCTATCGCTTCGATATCTTCGCGCCTTTCCCTGATGGGTGGTATTCGAATCGGGATCACGTGAATTCGGTAGTACAGGTCTGCTCTGAAGCTTCCCTCATTTACCAGATCTTCGAGCGATCTTCCGGTTGCCGCGATAATGCGGATGTCAACCGGACGGGTCACGGTACCCCCGACCCTTTCGACCTCGCGTTCCTGCAGGACACGCAAAAGCTTGACCTGCATAGCCTGGGGCATATCGCCGATCTCATCGAGAAAGAGTGTGCCCCCCTGGGCCAGTTCAAATTTTCCGGGTTTGCCGCCCCTTTTGGCGCCTGTGAACGCGCCCTCCTCATAGCCGAAAAGCTCCGATTCGAGAAGCTCGGCGGGAACGGCCGCGCAATTGAGCTTGATGAAAGGCCCGCTGCGACGCTGGCTTGCAGCGTGGATGGCGTGCGCGAAAAGTTCCTTGCCCGTCCCGGTTTCGCCAAAAACAAGCACCGTTGAATCGGTCCGGCTGGCCCTGAGGGCTTCAAGTTTGGCGGCGCTGATCGCCTGTCCGGAACCAACAATGCTGGCCATTGTATAGCGTGCCCCACGAAGCTGGGTCAGCTCTTTTTCATAATACTTTACCTTCGATTCGAGCACCTTGAGCTTGGATGCGAGTTCATAGAGTTGCTCCACGTCCTTGAAAACAACACGTCCGTAGGCCCCCACGACCCGGTCTGCATCCATCAGCGGGGCCCTGTTCACTATCAGCTCCCGGCCTCCGATGGTCTGCTTTTCCCCCATTTCGGCCACGCCGGTATGGGCCACAATATGCATACGGGTGTTCTCGATAACTTCGGTCACATGCCTTCCCACGGCCTGGGATAGGGTGGACCCGTTGAACTTTGCGTAACCCTCGCTCATCATGGTGATGATACCGTTTGCGTCAACGACCACCATCCACTCTCCGGCGCCCGACAGGATTTCCTCGAGGGTGCGCACGATTGTCTTGGTCGAATCGAGCTCCCGCGAGATTTTCTCCATTTCCGTTATGTCCTGGAACAGGGAGACCGCGCCTGTCATCACCCCGCTATGAATGATCGGGGAGCGGTTCGTGAGCACGGTGCGCTGGCCGATCAACTGGGTGCGGCCCATCTCGGGATCACCCGTTCGCAGCACGTTTACCAGGCCGGCGTTAGGGATTACGGTGAGAAGATGTCTGCCCAGGGCCTGCTCCCTGGGGACCCCCATGAGCCGGGCGGCAGCTTCATTGAAGACGGTGATTGTACCCTCGAGGTCAATCGAGATGATTCCGACAACCAGGGAGTCGAGAATCGACTGAAGCAGGGAAATATCGCCGCCAAATCGATCGTCTGATTCCATTGCAATATCCTGATAAACCAAAGACTTCATAGAACCGCCCCGACTCAGAGCAAATGCGATGCAATCGGTTTCATTCAAGAGCGCTACGCTATTTTTTCAGTTCGACTTCCAGTTGAATCGGCTTATAGATGTAGACGAGGCGACCCTGCTCGGAGCTGTCGCCCAGAGTGAGCAACACAGAGACATTGTCGCCCTCCCATATCAGTCTGGAGGGAGTGTTGTCGGGTTTGGCCGGCTGACCGAGCTGACGGGTCAACATTTCCTCGATTCTTTTGAAACCGACGGCCGGGAAATAGACCATCCCCATATAGAAGCGGCCCTTGTAGAAACCGTATATCACCTGTTCGAGCCTGACTTCCCCCATTTGAAGCCGATCGTCGTTTTTTTCGTACAAGGCGAGGTTGCCCTCACCGGCAATTTGGCTGAGACCTGAAACCGAGGAGGCTTCTGCTGCCCAACGGATGCCGCGGAAGTCGTCAGGTTGGCTTGCGGCCGGCGAGCCGCAGCCCAAAAAAGTGCATACCAAAACAGATGTCAGGCAGAGGCCGAGAACTCCGAGTTGTCGTACATGGGGCGGTTTCATAGGGTTTTCTCTTTTCAGGCCGACGCTGCTGGTGGAATGTCAGCAAAGTTTCTATATGTTCGCAACCGACTGACGCCCCGGCGAAAACCGTGGTCCAGTGCCTTTAACCAGCCTGATTGTACTTCCGTTTTCTTAGCCACGACTTTCCCCTTCTCAAGTGCCAGTGAATATAAGAAAAAAGCCCCAACCATGAAGTCTATCATAAGTGACTAAATTACAGAAATAAAGAAGGAAGGCACGGCTCCTAAAATAGTTCGAGAAAAGGAAACAACATCTCTGTCCGGCCTCTCAGCTCACACCTCGGAAAGCCCTACTTTGATTGCGCAAAACGATTCATTGTGTATCTTGTCAAGAAAAAGCTCCCTAAAATGCCGACATACACCCCTATGCCTACTATTACTGACACGGTCAGCTTCATTGCCTCTCCACTTCCTGGTTGATAGGAACTGATAGCAATCAGAGGTAATAGGTAAATCATAATAAATCCAAAGCCAAGACCAGCAACAAGCCCCAAAAAACGTGCCTGAAATTTTGCTTCCCTGCGCCAGATTGGAAGAAAAGTAGCTCCAAGCCCACATGCTAATCCCGTACTACCTAT
The DNA here is from genome assembly GCA_049520035.1 of Syntrophobacteraceae bacterium. Classification (GTDB taxonomy): domain Bacteria; phylum Desulfobacterota; class Syntrophobacteria; order Syntrophobacterales; family Syntrophobacteraceae; genus SbD1. Next base: position 49,082 of record JBEKQE010000004.1, read on the forward strand.
AGAGGAGAACCTTCCAAACACTCCACTCCCTAAATCATCAATCAGAAAAGCAAAACTGAAAGAAAGGATAAGCATTAACGTTACTTTCAGCATAGCAATGGCAAAACTCTTCATACTTAGTCTGCCTTTTAGCTACTCCCCCCAGACATCTTACAACCGCCAGAACTTGAGAGGGTTCTTGCGGCGCTGCCTTTTGTCCCACTTTTCTTGGAGAATATGACACAGCATGAAGAATCCTATGATTACGCCCATTATCAGTATGCCAAGGAGACCTTCTTCCATGTAGAAGATGCCGATCCCAATACCGATAGCGACGAGGAAAAGATACTTCCACGGACGAAGAATCTCTTCCTCTTGTTTTTCCGCCTCTTTGAAAATTGGCAACTGGTCAAGCGGTTTCCTCATCATCCTATCACGGGGATCTTCGGTCATGGCTATAGGTCCACCTTTTTTCAATGATCATCATTTCATTACATCAGGTACGCATATCCCTTCTTTCTTTCGTGCAGGTAAGACTTTGATTTCACCCTCTGGATTAATCTCCGCGTAGACCCAAGCTCCCGGTTCCATGCCTCTGTTGAATTCCTCCAGGGATGACTCTTCTGCCGGGGAATTTTGATTCTCCAGTTCTACATAAGCCATTACAATCCCCCTCGATGCCTCTTTGCAAAAGGCGGAAGCAAAACTTGGCCACATCGAATTTCCCGGAGGATTTCTGAGTTGTGACACTGTCTCTTGCGCCGGAATGACGGATTTGGGTCTTTACCCTGTAAAAATTAGTTGACGTTGTACTACCCGGCCGCCTTTTGGTCCCCGGTTTCCTTTTCCACCAGCTTTGCTTTTGCCGGAGACGATCCCGCGTCGGCGTCCAGCAGTTTCTTTAGACCTTTCTTATACCATTTTATTCCCGATTTGGTAGATATCGTCTGCTCTTCGACGTCCTTGGGAAGGCGGTCCTCCGAGCACCTTGCCAGGATGTGGAGCTTGCTGTCGGAATCGAGGGCCGAATGGCCTGCGACAAAGCGCACGAATGCAGCCCACTCAGCCGGGGTCGGTCCGCTCCATTTGCGCATCGTATGAAACAGGCGATAGCACACGAGCGCGGCGTCACGGTCCTCCTCCTGCTGGAAGCGCTTTCCGCTGTAGAGCCGTATGGCTTCTTTGCCAATCTCGCTGGTGAAGGTCAGGTAAAACCATCTCAGAATGAGGAAATAGCCCTCGCGCGTAAGCTCTCGCCCAGCCCAGTAGAGCGGATTGGCGATGTTTTTTACACTCAGGGCGAGCCTTGCGGCCTTATAGATATGCGGGTTTCGCTTGAAAAGCTTCAAGACCGGGTTTTCATTTATCTTGATGTAGACCTGGTAGTAGCGCTGAAAATCGCTCAGCTTGCGGTCCCCGATGTACTTTATCGGGATGGTGGAGGCGAGCCTTGCGAGTCGGCTGCTCACCCGCTTCACCAGTTCCAGGGTATCCGAAAGCGAGGCTTCGTACTCAGGCTGAACGGCTTGGGGGTGATAGAGGGCGCCGATCGTGCGCACGATATTGAGGGCGCGCTGGTTGAAAGCGTCAAATCCGAGTTGAAGCTCACTTTCGGGAAGCTCCCAAACCTGCTCCCGCATCCGGGCGATAAACTCGAGCGCTTGCTGTTCCAGAGCGCCCGGCGGCGGCAAAAGATCCAGTTCGTGCTGATCGGCGAACCGGTTTTCCAGCATTTCCCGCAAGCGCCGCCTCACATACCAGCGTAGCGCGAGGACGACGCACATGGTAACGAGCGAGACAAATATGAGAAAAGCGCTCAACCAATGCTCGCGGATCACGTATGTGAAAGTGCCCAAGCCGATTTGGTTCATCAGTCGCTAAAAAGGCGTGACGGGGCTTTTTCCGGTTTCAGGCTCCCTCCGTGCCTCCCTCATCAATCCACTTTTGAAGTTGCCCAAGCGAGTCGGTTTCCCATCCCGGGGTCAGCCTTTCGGCAAGAAAGCGCATGAAGAGCGCGTCCAGGGCCGAAAAGACTTCCTCGATAAAGTACATCTTTTCAAGGAATCGGCCGTCGGGGTCTTCCCGGCCGTAGTCGGGAAGCTGCCTGGGGGCCTTGAGCCCTTTTACGGACCACAGTGAGCTGTCCAGGGTCAAAAAGTATTCGTTTTCGCCGATTATAAAGAAAAGTTGAGCCTCATCGACCACTTTGCCCTGGCGCAAACCTGTTCGGGCCTCGTGGAGAAAATTCGCCTGCGTGGTGCATACCACCCGCTCTTTCCTGTCGCCGGGCAGGACCAGGACCATGCGCTCCCCAAGGTGAATGTGGGCTATTTTATCCCCGGCCTGAATCGAGCCGCCCAGCCGCTCGATGTAAAACCACACCCAGGTCAGGAACTCGGAGCCCAGAAACCGCCCGTCGTTCAGGGCGGTCGGGGATTTAAGCGAAACAAGAGAGCCGAGGACGTCCTTTTGGCCCGGAGTGAGCGGAAGCAAGTTAAACGCCCATGGAGCATGATAGAGAGCAACGGGATAGAGTTGGAACTGCCGTTCGAAATACTCCAGGAACGCCTCCATCATCTTGCTGCTCGCAGTTCCAAGAATCATCCAGTTGCGCGCGGGGTTCCAAACCACCTCGGATGAGCATGGCTGAGGGAAGGCGCAGCTTAGCAGGTACTCCTGCATGCTTTCCTGGATTTGCTGCTTTTCGGTCCGGTTCGGCCACTTGCCGTTGTGCTCGTCCCGGAATTTTTGCACCGATTGCCTCACGAACTTATTGAGCACCATACCGGGGACCTTTTTCTGGTCTAACCGGAAATTGAACGCCACGTATTCTCCCTTCCGGTATGAGCCGTAGGAGAAATTGGGATCGAAAAAATCCTCCCAGGATGCAAAACCGGCAGCCTCGATCTGGGAGTCGTCGAGCTCGGCAAAAGCTCCTCCTCGGAGCTTTTCATCCACTAAGCTCCAGAAATCGTCAACTTCGAGATCGGGAACGAAAAAACGGGTAAATGTGGCTGAAGAAGAAGTAATGGCCATAATATGTCCTCTTGCAGGTTGGCGAAAGTTCTAAAAGTTAGGTATCATCGCGTCTCCACGTGTCGGCATCTGCAAGTCTGCGAGCCTGGACCGGTTCCATCCCAAACAATAAAGCCGGTGCGCACCGGCTTTATTGTTCTTGCGGCACCGTTACCCACAGAGCCTGAGCGGATGTCAGTGTCTATCCAAAACAGCGCGGCAAGTCAAACGATAGTTTCGCAACCCTTATTGCGCCAGGCGAATTAAAACTTTACGGTCTTGACTATCATTTCGAATTCATGGACTTCTTCGGGGGTCAGCTCGACGCGGAGCAGCTTTTTATTGACCCAAATGGGGCACTTCTCGTGCAGGGCCAATGCCACTGCATCGCTCGGACGGGCATCGAAGACGACCTCCTCATCGTTAATGCGAACGTAGATTTTCGCGTAGAAGGTGTTATCGCGCATCTCTGAGATCACGATCTTTTCAAATACCGCGCCCGTGCGTCTCAATATTGTCAAGTAAATGTCGTGTGTGAGAGGCCGCTTTGGTTCGACCAGACCTTTTTCCTTCGCTATTGCTGTGATTTCGGCGTCGCCAACGAACATGAGAAAATAATGGCTGTCTTCTTCCGACCGTTTGAGGATGACCATATTCCCCTGAGTTCTGTCGGTTTTAACGAAGACTTCTTTGATCTCGACCAACTCGTTAGACTCCATTATAAGCCTCCAAATTTTACTCATTTAATCAGTTCTTACATAATAACTTCAAAAATACTTTTCAAGACCTGAAAAAGAGGGGTCATCCGGCAAACAAAGAAAAGAAGCAGGAAAATGGAGTCCAAAGCGAAAATGCCTGTTGCTTTACGCTCCATGCGTCCTGCCTGACGCACGTCAGCATACCCGCGATTGTCCAGGCCGGGGTGAAATTTCCTTGTCAATCTGATAGAATAACCGGTAAATAAGGAGAAAGCTGGTCATTCAACCTTTGAAAGGTATTGAGGGAGCGCCCCCGTGGCGCCAAAACAGGATTAGACTTAAAAGCGGGTAAGATGCCTGAAACCGAACCTTACGGAAAATCGGGTTTAACGTTGCCGGTAATCGCTGGAGACATGCACTTCTTCGATCTCGCAGAGTTCCGGGCCCGCATGTCCAAAAGCCTCGATCCCGCAAACGCCGATAATGCTATTTTTTTCGAAGCCCTCGAGTTTGCCTCGGAGTTGCACGCCGGTCAGCGGAGAAAATCCGGGGCCCCCTATATAAGCCATCCCTGCGCGGTGGCCGAAATCCTGGTCAGAGAGATGCGCTTCAAAGATCCGGTGCTGCTGGCGGCGGCCCTTTTGCACGATGTTGTGGAAGACGTTCCATGGATGTCGCTTGAAGAGGTCGAAACCCGCTTCGGGCCCACGGTCGCCAAACTGGTCGACGGGGTCACCAAGCTGGCCAGGTATCATCTGGACCAGGCTTTACTCAAAGACCTGACGCACAGCAAAATATTCATCAGCGCGAGCCGCAGACTTGGAGTGCTCATCATAAAATTGGCCGACCGCCTGCATAATTTGAGAACGCTTCACTATCTTCCACTGACCAAACGGCAGCGCATCGCCCAGGAAACAATCGACGTGTATGCCCCTATTGCGGCACGCCTCAATCTATATCCCCTGAAAAGGGAACTCTACCATCTCGCGCTTTCTTTTCTTTACCCAAAGAAGAGCAAGAAGATCCTGCATTTAATGCGGGACCTGCGCAACTTGCCGGCCGTCACAAGCCTTGAGATCTCCCTTTCAAAAATACTCGCCGACTCGGGGCTCTCAGCCGATATCCGCACACGCGTCAAAGGACTGGGAAGCTACTACAACCCGCTGAAAAGGATCCTGGACCCGAACTATCCTGAAAATTACGTTGACTTTGCCATTATCCTCCACACGGAGGAGATCACCGACTGCTACAAGATGCTCGGGCTTGTGAACAATAATCTTACGGCGATTCCCCGGAGCCTGAGGGATTTTATCGCCAATCCCAAGGCAAACGGGTATCGGAGCCTGCACACGCGAGTTCATCTCAGCGGAAACAATTACCTGGTCAAGATACGAACTCTGGAGATGGAAAATTGGGCAAAAGGGGGGATCCTTCGGGCGTGGGAGTCGCAAAAGGGGCTTACCGACGAGCACTGGCAGGAAATAAGCGAACTGTTGCGCGATATAGGCGAATACGGGGGGGCCGCGACACACCGAAAGGCACTGATACGGCTCTCGGAAGCCGAAGAAATCTATGCCTACAGCCCAGCCGGCGACATTTACTATTTTCCCAAGGGCAGCGTCGTGCTCGATTTTGCCTATCGCATCCATTCCGAACTTGGCGACAACTGCGAGGGCGCGCTGGTGAACGGCACGTGGACGCCGATCACAGGCCGGTTGAAAGATGGAGATACGGTCGAAGTCCTCACCTCGTCGGAACCGCTGGATGTGGACCCGGAACTGGAGGCGCTCTGTAAGACCCCCAAAGCCCGCACGGCGATCAACAGGCGCCTGCATCAAAAAAGGCTGAGGTTTGCGCAGCAGGCAGGCAAGGACATTCTACTCCAGGAAGTTGTGCGGCATAAACTCTCCTCTTCCGTCCTCGAGGGAGAAAACATCCGGCTGATCCTGGAAATACTGAACCTAAAGGACCTCCAGGAATTATACCTCCATATAGGCCAGGACCTTCTTACCCCGCAGCTTGTTCTCTATTACCTCGAGGGTCACAGGGCCGATGAGTCCAGGAAGCAGGTCGAGGCGGAAGGCCACGGACAAAACACGCTTTCGGTTTCCGGCCTGGACAAGGCTGTTTTCAAATTCGCGCGTTGCTGCAATCCTTTGCCCGGACAAGACCATGTCCTGGCAACCCTTAGCGAAAGGGGTGTAACTTTCCATCACCGGGACTGCCAGGACCTTCACGAAAGGCACTCCCTTCTGGTGCAGCAAATGCTTCAGGTCCACTGGGACCTCAGTATGCCCTGGCGCCACCCGCTGGCGTTCCAGGTTCAGGTCCTCGAATGCGGCATACGAGACTTGCTCCCGGTACTTGCCGGCATGCCGGAGGCAGTGCGGATACAGCGGATAACCAGCGGTCCGGATAAGCATAACAAGGAGTTCGTCTCTTTCAGTGTCCTGTTTCACAATTTCGCTGAAGCAAGGAAATTCTTCAGCCAACTGCCGGGTGAAAAGACCATGGTGGAGGATTTTGGGCGGGAAGGCGGGCCGAGGACCCAACAGCCGCGCTTCAGTTTTTGAAGGCCTCCCGCGCCCGCCCCGTCTCTGGTCATGGACAGGTCATGGAGAGCGTCGAGATTGGCGGCGGTCGGCCTTCGCGCTGCGCGGCGCACCTTCCGCCTAGAGGCGGTAATAGGAATAACCAGATTAAGACCGGATTATTATCGCACAGGGTTGTTTATAAGTCTGTGATACGAGGAATTGAGAAATTAATAAGGCTCAGCTTTTCGTCGCGGACCGCTTCCGCCGCAAGGATCATGACGCGCTTTCGTGACTTACCCTCCCCGAGCCGCCTGATTCCTTGAACCCAGCCGTAGCACTCAGGATGGAGTTTTTTTATTGACAAAGTGCGCCGCCATTATCTTATTATATAAGTTTGTACCGTTTAGCCAGTGACCAGTTACTCTTAGAAAGGAGCTTCCATGCGAGTTCGTACTGGAAATCTTTCAGGCATAACCAGAATTGTCTGTTTTGCGGTCTCATTCTGGTCCGTTTTTGTCTTTTGCGGTCCAGAAGCTCATTCGGCGGCCCTCGGGGCCCAAGCATCCTTCGCGGACCTCGTCGAATCGGTCAAGGGCGCGGTGGTCAACATTTCGACCACCCAGACGCTCAAGGAAAATCCAATGCAGCCCTTCTTCGCGCCTAATTCGCCTTTCCGCGATTTTTTCGGCGAGGAGTTCAAACACTTCTTCGGCGAGGTACCCCAGGGGCAGTTGAAAACCCACGCCCTCGGCTCGGGTTTCATAATCAGTAACGATGGGCTAATACTCACCAACAACCATGTCGTCGAAAAAGCCGATGAGATCAAGATTAAAACCCTGGATGGAAATGAATATGATGCCAAGGTGGTGGGGCGGGACCCGAAGACAGACATCGCCCTTATTCAGATACAAGCTAAAGGGAACCTGCCCAAAGCGGCAAAACTTGGAGACTCGGAGGCCATTCGAGTCGGCGACTGGGTCATAGCCGTGGGGAACCCTTTCGGATTGGGCAATACCGTTACTGCCGGCATAATCAGCGCAAAGGGCCGTGTAATAGGGGCCGGCCAGTACGACGATTTTCTCCAGACCGACGCGGCGATCAACCCCGGCAACAGTGGGGGGCCGCTATTCGATATGAACGGCGAAGTGGTGGGCATCAATACGGCTATCGTTGCCCAGGGCCAGGGGATCGGGTTTGCCACGCCGATCAATATGGCAAAGGACATTCTTGATCAGTTAAAGACCGGGAAGGTCGTTCGGGGATGGCTCGGAATCATGATCCAGGACATCACGCCCGAACTTGCCGAGTCTTTCGGCACCACGGTGACAAAGGGCGTAATCGTAGCCGACGTAGTTGCGGACAGCCCCGCTGAAAAGGGCGGTCTGAAAAGAGGGGACATCGTTCAGACGCTTAACGGAAAACAGGTCGAAAACGCCAACATGCTCTCACGCTCTGTAGCCGCGCTGGCGCCTGAGAGCAAAGTGAGCATCGAGGTCATTCGTGAAGGAAAGCCGGTTACTGTCAAATTAACTATTGGAACCATGCCTGAAGAGGCCCAGATGAACAAATCCGCCGGTCCGAAGACGGAAAGCGCCTGGGGCATAACGGTTCAAAACCTTACTCCTGAGCTGGCCCACAAATTCGGGGTTGATGGAAAAGAAGGCGGGGTTGTCATAACCGATCTTGCCGAAGGGTCCCCAGCCGCAGATGCCAGGCTGCGCCAGGGAGACATCATAGAGGAAGTGAACCGGCAGAAGATTCAAAACGTTCGCGACTGGAAACAGGCCACAGAAAAGATGAAGAAAGGCGAACCCCTGCTTTTGCTCGTAAAACGCGGCGCCAACACCTTCTATGTTGCGATCAAGGCCCCCAGGGAATAAGGTTTAAAACCACATGGAGACCGGAGAGCAGGCCCCGTTCATAGTATGCATATCGCCTGAGGAACTCCGCAAGCAAAAAGAAAAAGCCGGGGAGCTTCGCAGGACGCAGTGGTGGAAGCGCCAGGCCGCCAGGGGGGTATGCCGTTATTGCCATAAGAAGGTACCCCCCGCCGAGCTGACTATGGACCATATCGTTCCGCTCATACGCGGGGGAAAATCCACCCGCAGCAACAGTGTGCCGGCGTGCAAGGAGTGCAACAGCCGCAAGAAGTACCTGCTTCCAATCGAGTGGGACCAATATGTTCGAAGGACTATAGAGAATGGAACGATGTAAAGAATGCGAACTGGCGGTCTACTGCTTTTCCGATTCAAGTTCCTGGATTTTCAGAACCAAGCGGGAAATGGAGGAAAAGAAGGACGTGATTGCCAACTGTCCGGTCCACGATCAGTTGGAACAGGCGCTGGCAGCTCGGGACAGGGAAGCAGCAGCAGGGTGCAGGTAGCAGGAAGCAGGGAGCAGGAAGCAGGGAGCAGGAAGCAGGGAGCAGGAAAAGAGGAGTAGTAAAAATAACTCCTCTTGGTCCTATCGCTACGCGAGGAACAGGGGCCAGGGAGCAAAAACTTCTCGCTTCCCGTTGCAAGTCTATGTAAACATGTTGATCTTGCACTCGCGCGCGTGTTTCAGGTAATCTTCGGCGGTCTGGATTTCGACGCCATCGATGAAATCCTCCCGGCGCAGGCCCATCATATCGATAGTCATTTTATTTTGCACGCGATTAACCTGACCCCCTCGAGTTGAGCAATTCCCATCAGCTCATCCAGGGCCGGAATACCTGCCGCATTGATCTTTTTCCGCATCATCCAGGTCGCAAAGGCGGACATACCGGGGATCGCTCCCATTGTCCCGCCGGGGACGAACTTGCAACTGGATGCGCCCCCCTTGCGGATCACGTTGATTCCCATGAAGGCCTCCCGCGAACGCCCAACGCGCATGATAGACGCATTCATCTGTCGGCCTTCCGCGCTCCGCGAAGTGCATCGCAAAGTGTTAAGTACTTCGTGAAGGGTTGCATATAAGTCTGTCATACGAGGTGTAGAAAACGCCGGCATCCATTCCCAGCCTCCTGGACTTTACCGCCAGTACGAGGGCGGGGTAAGCGCCGTCGAGCGTGTCGCGGCTGCAGATAAAGGTGCAGGATTGATGCTCGGGTGAAGATTGGGCGCCGGGATCGATTTTTTGGTCAAAGGCCGCTGAATCCGGCATGGTTCTACCTCCTGAAAAATAAGTGAAAAATCATTGCCCTGCAATCTTCCAGGTCTTGATTTCGTCATTCGCGGGCGATCCTGGGCGCGCAACCTTCATCGTCTTGCCCGTGCCTGTGGACACAGTGGATCACCTCGATCACGTTTTTATTGGCACCCGAATAGAAGACCTGGCTGCCGTTTCTTCTCGATGAGAGAATCCCCCTGGCCTTCATCAGGTTCAGATGGTGTGAAATGTAAGGCTGCGGGGCGTTGAGCAGCTTGCAAATCCGGGCTGCAGGCTGTTCACCGGGTTCGAGGATGTCGATTATTACGAGCCTGGCGGGGTGTGCGACAGTCTTTAGGATGTCGGCCGCGCGCTGGAGGCGTTCGGTATCGGCAATGAAAGAGGTGCTTTCTTCATATGCAAATAATTACATATTTTCGACTAAAATCGTCTTCACCCGAGTTGCCCAGGAGCGGCTCGGCAACTGCAAGATGGGGAGAAGTGGGCGAAGGGCAGACGGTCTTGTCCCCGCGTCCCCGCGTCTCCGCGTCCCCGCGTCTCCCTTTCAGTCTTTACGCCTGCCCTGGGGGCAGCTCGGCAACTGCAAGATGGGGAGAAGTGGGCGAAGGGCAGACGGTCTTGTCCCTGCGTCTCCGCGTCTCCGCGTCACCCTGTCAGTCTTTACGCCTACTCGCGGGCAGCCCCTCGCCACGCGGAGTTGATTTTCAAAGGCCCTTGTGATAGAAGCACTTCCATGCATCGAGCCGGCGTAGCTCAGTGGCAGAGCAGCTGATTCGTAATCAGCAGGTCGCGGGTTCAAATCCCATCGCCGGCTCCAATAACATCAAGAGGTTACGAGTTGAGCCTGTTTGCCCTTTTTGTTTTACGTAGGCGGATTACAGTTTTTCCCCCGTATGCCACGAAAATGAAAAGGCCCCCTTTTTTTCTATGAATCCGACTACCCGATAAATCTCACGCAGAAATTCCGTTTTGCATCGCGGTTCATTATGATGGATGTTCCAGGCAAATCGGGAATACTCTTCCCTGAGCTGTATGAGAGGGAAAAGGAGAAATTCCAGACGTTGATGGAGGAAACTCGCGAGCTGGCCACTGTAGCTCTTCGGGAAGAGTTTGCTGGAATAGTCAGGCACATGGTTGAAAGACTATCAGGTGAGCAGGACGGAAAACCGAAGCGTTTCCAGTCATCAATGCTTGAAAAAATGGGTGAGTTTCTGGAGTCGTTTGGGAATCGGGACCTATTTGCCGATGAAAAACTCGCCGAACTCGTGGACCAAGCCAGGGATGTTGTAAATGGACTTTCGACTGACGAATTGAGGCAAGACGCGAATCTTCGGAAATACATTGCCGACGAGATGGACCAGTTGCGAGTCGCGGTCGATGGGGCTTTGGAAGATTTGCCGAGGAGGAAGATTCGGTTGGCAGCATGAAAGATGAGGGCTTGGAATTGGCTGTCCTCCTGCTCCAAGCCTTTATTTTTTTTGCTGATATTAGTGGAGGAGGTGGGAGTTGAACTCTCAGTCCAAAGTGACACTGGAAAAAGATAGCCCGAACCGAAGCAATGCATAAAAAATCGGTGCGAGAGCCTTCACGCGCCAAGTCAGGCGTTTTCGGTTGTTTGTCATTGTGTTTGTGGCGTTTTCGGTGTCGTTGTTGTAGTGACCATTTTTGTCAAAGATTATCTGTGGGTTTATGATAACCTTTACCACCCGTATATCCATCCAGCAACTAGCGTGGCTTTGCTCGGACTCCTTCCAATAGCATTGCTGTTTATGATATTTCGTCGTACGCGAATCCTCGGCGGTATCAGCCTTTTCTTGCTATCGACTTTCTTTGGGTTTAGTCTATGGTTTTACTCTCTTATGATTGCAGCCTCACATGGACCGGGTTGGGTTATAGGTGGCATAATATTATGCGGGATAGGGGTAATTGCCACGGCCTTAGTTTCAAGTGCGATCTGGGGACAATGGGTAGTCGCTGTAGAAATACTAACTGGGGCCGTGTTGATATGGCTGGCCCGCACAGTTGGATGGATCGTAGTGCAAAGACAATTGGAGAAGGATACGTGAACGCCAGGCGAATTCCACCCGGTCCCCAAAGTGTGTTGTGTTTAGCTTAGATTTGCCGAGACGCTAAAATCATTGCTTATTAGCGTATCTAAATGTCGTTTGAGTGCTGTTTTAGGCCCCAGTTTAGCTGACACTTAGCGTGCGCGAGGGAGATTGAGGGAGGCAAGATACTTTACTGATATCGTAATGCGGACCCATTACGGGTGAGGGCGGTCTTCATTCGTCGTGAAGCGTCATAGATGCGCTGATTTGTGATTTTGATAACCTAAAATTCCCCCGCTTTGGATAGAAACGAGCGTCCAAAATTCCCCCACCCTCAAAGAGCTTCTGGTAACACAAAGCGATACTAAAAATCGCAGGTGTTGCTGGAGGGTTGGAAGGAACAGCTGGTAAAGGAGTCTCAAATGAACATATTCAAGGATTTTACGCTCAAGTGGTGGCAGGCGGGTATCTTCAAAGCTGCCATGCTCTCCGTCGGTATAATCATTGGATCGACGTGGCCCGAGTTGTTTCGGGGATGGACTCCTTTTCTCTTCGTGCTCTTCTTTATTTCAGGAGGCTATGTCACCTACGTGTGGTTGAAGCAGTAAAGAGCGAGCATCGCCTTCATGTTTGCTCACTCTCAATTTTTGGGACCGAAGCAGGACCCATGAGATAAATATAAATTGCATTTACGTTGTAGTTACCTACAATGGCCCTTTGTAGCCGCCACTGAAATCTATGAACAGATTCTTTTCAGGACAGTTGAATGGTTGAACGAGGGAATATTTTGGATGTGAAACTCATTTCCAGCTACCAATACAAAACGCCGCCCTCATTGGAAAGGGGAAGCTTTATTTTATCCGTGGGAACTTTCTAGCTGGTCTTGCTCTTGTCCAGTTCGCTTTGGAGTCTTTCCGCTTCCTGTTTGTATCTTTCGGCTTCCTCTCTCAGTTTGGTATCGTTTGAGGGTTCCTGGGTTTCTTTGGCTTTGCAGCAGAAGGGGAGCTTCTCCTTTACCTCATCGTAGCCAAGATATGCGGCCATCAATCCGCCGATTAGCAGGATAATGGGACTCGCGCCTAGGATGATTTTGAGAACAGCATGATGCCAGATAATGATGCAAAGAAGGCCGAGAAACGCCGCGGCGACACCACGCACAAAAACCTTCATGTCCTTCCTCCTTCGAATGGTTCGCATCAGGTATAAAAACCTGAATAATGTGTAAACTTGACCACCGACAGATCCCCAAGAGCCTTGCGCAATCAGATCCCACCCGAAAAAGCTCTTGGAACGCGCAGAGACCATAAATTATAAATATCCTAATCAAAACACGCAAGTGGGAATGCTTAATGGTTAATGGCACCAGCGACCGCATATATTCGAAAAACATTGCATTCATATGCTAACCTACTAAAATGAATGGTGGTCTGAATATAGACGTTTTTCATTTACTTTATGCCAAAGGATTCCCAATGACAAAAAAACTCATCGAGATCGCAGCAGAAATGGTCCAGACACAAGCTTCCCTAACACCCATGACGGCCGCCGATATTGCATCCTCTCTCCGGCAGGTTTTCATCACTCTCCAGGAAATGCAAAAAGCTGAGGCGGGAGAAATCGTCACTGAATTTACTCAGCCGGCAGTGGAGGAAGTAGCCGCAACGAAACTCAGCCCAGCAGAGTCCATCCTGAATGATAAGGTGATCTGTATCGAATGCGGTGCTGAATTCAAGCAACTCACCCAGAAGCACCTGTCATCTCATGGCATGAGCCCAAAGGAGTACAAGAAGAAATATGGGTTTTCGATGGGAACTCCTCTGTCGGCTAAGTCATTGACCAAAGCCCGAAGCAAAGCGGCGAAGAAGAGAGGACTGCCCGAGAAGCTGAAGATGGCCATTGAGGCAAGAAGGCAGAAGAAAGCGGCAGCATCCACGAAATTGGCAACTGAGACTGCGACAGCCACCAAACCGAAGCGGAGGAGACTTCGGAAGAAGAAGGCATAATTCCAGCTTAACAGTCAACTAAAAGAGGTAAATGCCATGAGCGATCCGACCATGTTAGACAAGACCTTCCAAATCATAATGAAACGAATGGTGGAAACCGGTCTGGCTCCTCACTACACTGAGATTGCCGGCGAGTTAGGCCTTAACATGGAAGAGGGAAGAAAGGCCGTACACGACCTGTTTGCAGCAGGTATTCCAGGATGGCTATTTCCCAATACAACTTTGATTGCTTCCTTCGCCCCGTTCAACAACCTACCCACTCAATACAGGGTTACTGTGGACGGTCAGCAGAAGTGGTTCGGCCAGTGAGGCTTTGAATCACTGGCGGTCTGCTGGCTTTTTCCAGGGAAAACGGTTCGCATCGATTGCCCGTGCCTCGACTGCGGACTCCCTATTACAGTAGAGATTCTGGATGGGAGCATACTTCATGTGGATACCGAAGGAGTCGCCGGATATGTGGCAGTTCCTTTCTGGAAATGGTGGAACGACCTCCCTTATGCCTGAAGCACAATGAATCTCTTCCGGTCGGAAGAACATATCCGCCACTTGGCTCAGTTCGAGGAAAGCGCCGAAGAAGGAATAATCCCACTTGCCGATTTGGTAAGACTTTTCTCAGGAAACTATTTTCGAAAGCGTCTCGACCCGGATTGGGTGTCTCACATGCGAGAGTACGCTATGGAAATGCGTGCTACTCTCAGCGAACTGGGCAAAACCGGCCCGTTCTGGCGGCGACCAAAGTAGGAACTGTGTGAGAGGGCTTCTCAAAGATGGAGGCTCAGGGTCGGCGCCGACATCGCCAAAAAGTCAAGGCAGGGGATAAAGAGGGGCATAACCATTACTCCAATAATCCGAACAACACCGTTGTGACCCCTAAGAATTGTTCTCAATCAGGTTAATGGTTACAGTAGCAAGAACATTAAAATTACCTGAAAATACCTGAAAAAGGGGAACGCAGATGGATTTTAGCTACACGCAAGATCAGATGATATTCGAAGAGGCCGTAAGAAAGTTCGCCAAGAGGGAAATCATTCCGGTCTGCCTCGATTTCGAAGATGACACTGGCGGCAAGCTGGCCCACAGCGTTATCACAAAAGCCGCCCATGCAGGAATTTTGGCGACGGTGGTTCCAGAACAGTACGGTGGTGGTGGCGGAAGGGGCGTGGAGGCGAACATCGCTTTGGAGAATCTTGCTTACGGGGATGTCGGAATCGCCTGTGCCATAGGGGCAAGTTGGTGGGGACAGACCGCTCTTCTCATGAAAGGTGCTCCTGAGTTGCAACGTGAATGGTTCCCTAAATTTGCATCCAAAGAAAAAGCGCATCTTGTCTGCATGGCGCTGACGGAGCCGTCGGGCGGAACCGACGTCGAAGATCCATCGATGGGATTCAAGACACTTCATACTATCGCCACTATCGAAGAAGACGAGGTCGTGCTAAAGGGGCGAAAGATGTGGCCGAGCAACTTCGATGTGGCCTCGTTGTACGTGGTTGCCTGCACGGTAAACCCTGACAGGGGGGAGGAAGGTTCGCTGCTGGTCGCGGTTCCGGCTGGGACCCCTGGCCTCTCCACGGGCAAGAATGAACGTAAGATGGGACACCATGCCGATCGCAACGGGGAAATTATTTTCGATGATGTGCGGGTGCCAAAAGAAAACATGTTGGGCAAGGTCGGTGAAGGGATCAGAATACTGGAGCGCACCCTGATCTACAACCGTGTCGGTCCGGCCTCCATGGCCATCGGCGCTGCACGCCGGGCTTATGACATTGCGCTGGATTTCGCCAAAAGCCGCATTGTCGGCGGCTATCCCCTGTATAAGCACGAGTTGGCCTCAGCCATGCTGTTTGACATGGAAACAAAAATTCATATATCCCGGCTGCTCTGGCAGAGGGCAGCCTGGGTCAACACAAATACCAAGGGCAATATTCACTATTCACATATGGCCAAGGTGTTTGCCACGGACGCTGCCATGGAAATCGCGTCGAATGCTGTGGAATTGATGGGCTCTTACGGCTATGCAAAAGAATACGGAGTTGAGAAGATTATGCGGGACGTCAAGATAATTCAAATCTATATCGGATCCAACGAAATGATCCGGGCGCATGCATGGCGCTATCTCTAAACATCTCAAGTGGACAACGCGATAGATAACCCTTGGCCTGTATCTGGATGTGTTGGACTCGGTCAAGGCAGGCGGGAAGCCGCTAAAATATGGGTCTTCCGGCGAACGCGTACCTGAGTAGTCTTTGAAAATAAAAAATGGACATGGCAAGGTGCGTCCGTGTTGTTTGACGCCAATCGAACACTACGGAGGAGCCACAAGCCATG
>JBEKQE010000005.1:0-62570 GCA_049520035.1 Syntrophobacteraceae bacterium
ATCCTGAATGAATCCGGGCTCAATCTAATAACGGCAAAAGACGTTTCAGACGCCGCCCAAAAAATTGCAGCGATTGCGAAGGGATAGGAGGATATCATGAGCATTTGGGTGGATCGGAATACTAGACTTCTGGTTCAGGGTATTACCGGCCGCGAAGGCCAGTTCCATACAATTAATTGCAAGAACTACGGAACCAACGTCGTGGCCGGGGTAACCCCGGGCAAAGGCGGCCAGAGCATTGAAGGGATACCGGTTTTCAATACAGTGGCAAAAGCCGTCAAGGAAACGAGCGCCAACGCCGCGATGGTCTTTGTGCCGCCGGCTTTTTGCGCAGACGCCATAATGGAATCGATCGACGCCGGATTGCCGCTGATGGTGGCAATCAGCGAAGGCATTCCGGTCATGGACATGCTGAAAGTCAAGAACTACCTCAAGACAAGCAACAGCCGGCTGATCGGTCCCAACTGCCCCGGCATCATTACTCCGGGCCAGTGCAAAATCGGCATTATGCCGGGCCACATCCACTCGGCCGGCAACGTTGGTATCGTATCCCGCTCTGGGACCCTCACCTATGAAGCGGTACACCAGATTCAACAATTTGGAATGGGCCAGAGCACCGTAATCGGCATTGGCGGAGACCCGGTAAACGGCACCAACTTCATCGACTGTCTTTCGGCCTTCCAGGCTGACCCCGAAACTCGCGCCATCATAATGGTGGGCGAGATCGGCGGATCGGCTGAGGAAGATGCCGCTGACTTCATCAAGAAAAACGTGACCAAGCCGGTAATCGGCTTCATCGCAGGGCTAACCGCTCCTCCGGGGCGGCGTATGGGCCATGCGGGCGCGATCATCAGCGGATCGAGCGGGACGGCGCAGGGCAAGATCAAAGCCATGCGCGAAGCAGGGATAACAGTGGTGGAAAACCTGGGAGAAATGGGTGCGGTCGCTAAAGATGTTTTCGCCCCGGTTCTTTCCCGTGTGAAGATGAAATGAACAGCAGGCGCCGATTAGAAGCGGCCTTCAGCCATTAGTGCGAGAGCCTCACGGGGAAGCGGAGCGGTCCGTTTCCCCGTGTTCATTACGGAAGTCGGATAGCGGAAGACCACCCATTCACCTGCTCTTTTCCGGTTCAGCTTACCGTTTCTATTGCCACTTCCGGTTGCTGTTTTGCAAAGCCAAATCTCTCTATGGTATAATTGAATTTAGGGATTTTGACATTGAGGAATTTGGGAACTTTGTTTCTCAGCACTCCTTCCGGCTAAGGCCGGATTACTGTTTACCCGAAGGGTGGGGTAATGATTGACGAGCAAACTCTGCAGGAGATTGTCAAACGCATCGTGGCGGCCACAGAGGCCTGCCGAGTGATTTTGTTTGGCTCCTACGGGCGCGATGAGGCCGATGAAAATTCCGACCTTGATATTATGGTCATCCAACCGCGAGAAACCAACCGCAGGGAAGAGATGGTCCGCCTGCGCCAACTGATCGGCGCCGCGGGGGCCGGCGTGGATGTGCTGGTATATTCGGAAGCAGAATATGAGCGGCGCAGCCGTGTGGTCGGAACGTTGCTCTACTGGGCGCGCAAGGAAGGACGGACGTTATATGAAGCCCCACATTGAAGAAGCGCAACGTTCGCTCCGTATCGCCACCCGGGACCTTAAAGCCTTTAATGTTTTGAAAGAGGCATCGGATATCGACTTGGCCACAGCGTGTTTCCATGCACAACAGGCTATCGAAAAATCGCTCAAAGCTGTGCTCTACGACGACATGGAGATCAACGTCGTTTCAAGGCATGAGGCTGCGAATATCGTGACGCTTACCTATTGCTGGGCCTAGAAGCTGCTGCAGACATCGGCCGGAGGGCCGGCTGAAGCAGAGGACCATTGATCGCCGCATCATCTCTTCACGCCTCCGCCTCTTCGCGTGAAAAAATTCTTATCACCAGAAACGGCGCACTCTCACCCCATTTTGGAATAGAAAACCCTTTATCTCTTCAATGGTATAGGTCCCGTAGTGAACCATCGAGGCGATCAGCGCTGCGTCAGCGCAGCCCTGATTCAACACATCCAGCAGGTGTCGAGGTTCTCCGGCGCCCCCGGATGCGATCACAGGAATGCGAACATTGGTCGAAATCAGCCGGGTCAGTTCGAGTTCATAGCCGGTCTGAGTGCCGTCGGCATCTATCGAGTTTAGGCAAATCTCGCCTGCGCCGAGTCTTTGAGCCTCCATGGCCCACCACAGCGCATCTATTCCCATAGAGGTCCGGCCGCCGTTTATGACGATTTCGTAACCAGAGGGAGTCTGCTCTGAGATCTCGACCCTCTTTACGTCCATTCCCAGGACAATGCACTGATTGCCGAAGGCTTCCGCCCCCTGCCGGATTATGTCCGGATTGAGCACCGCGGCGGAGTTTACGCTGACTTTTTCCGCCCCGGCAAGCAGTACGCCGCGCATGTCCTCGAGAGTGCGAATCCCGCCCCCGACCGAAAACGGAATAAAAATGGTCTCCGCCACACGCCGTACTACATCGAGCATAATCGGGCGCCGCTCGCTCGACGCAGTGATGTCATAGAACACTATCTCATCGGCGCCCTGTTCGTAATAGTAACGGCCCATCTCCACCGGGTCGCCTATATCGATATTGTCCCTGAATTTAATCCCCTTGGTGGTCCTGCCGTCCCGAACGTCGAGGCAAGGTATAATGCGTTTGCTGAGCATGGAAGCCCCCGTTTTATGAAACGCCGTCCCAGCGGCAGAAATTGTCAAGGAGCCGCAACCCCGGCTTGCCGCTTTTCTCGGGGTGGAACTGAACGGCGACAAGATTTCGGAAGGCCACGGCAGATGTGAAAGTTATCCCATATTCGGTCATCCCGACGGACAGCTCTTCGTTGGCAGGTTGCGGATAGTAGCTGTGAACGAAATAAAACTCGCTTTCCGCAGGAATATCATGAAAAACGAAGTGATCTTTATCAAATCTAACCGAATTCCAGCCCATATGAGGAATCTTCAGAAAATCCCCGGCCTCGGACGATATTTTTTCGGGGAACCTTCGCACTTCACCCGGAAGAATTCCAAGGCAAGTGGTTTGGTTTTCCTGGCTGATATCAAAAAGTACCTGAAGCCCAACGCAAATGCCCAGGATGGGCGCTCCAGCGCCGAAGAGTTCCCAAAGCAGCTTATCAAGCCCAAGCTCCCTCAAGCTTTCCATGGATTTCCCGGCGGCTCC
Source organism: Syntrophobacteraceae bacterium (assembly GCA_049520035.1). Lineage (GTDB taxonomy): Bacteria > Desulfobacterota > Syntrophobacteria > Syntrophobacterales > Syntrophobacteraceae > SbD1. The sequence continues at coordinate 3,224 of JBEKQE010000005.1, forward strand.
GACTCCTGGGAAGACCACCTTATCCGCCTTACGGATTTCAGCATGGGAGTTAGTGATTCTGCATGGAAATCCCAGATGGTCCAATGCCCGCTTCACGCTGGTCAGGTTCCCCGCTTTATAGTCCAGTATGGCGATCACTCCTCGGCGCTCCTTTGGCAGATATTTTAGTTTCCAAAGAATATCCCAAATTTATGTGGCGGGTCAAGGTCGGGTTAGCTGAGGTGAAAATGAAATGCGCAACGGCCAATGGATCACAAGACGGGAAAACCTCCAGAGAAGTGATTCGTTTCCATTTTAATCCGCTTCGAGATAAAATAGTTCAGTGAAGATAATCAAAGGAGCGGATATCGAGCTTCGGGTTGAGAAGCTCGCATTTGGGGGCAAAGCAGTAGCCAAAGTGGACGGGTTTGTGGTTTTCATGGACCGGGCCATTCCCGGGCAGACTGTGAAAGCCCTGATAACGCGAAAGAAGCGAAATTACGCCGAGGCGAGGGTAATCGAGACGCTGACCCAATCGCCCGACTATAGGTCACCAGTTTGTCCGCATTTCGGAATTTGCGGAGGCTGCCACTGGCAGGATATCTCCTATGAGGCTCAGCTTTTCTGGAAAAGGACCCATGTTGTTGAGTGCCTCCAGCATATTGCCGGGGCAGGCGAAACGGAAGTTGGGCCGATTATTGCCTCCCCCGAAAAGCTGCACTATAGAAATAAAATGGAATTTACCTTTTCGGAGAGGCGTTGGCTTCTTGCGGAAGAACTTGACCGGGAATTCGGACGGGAGTCCCTGTTCGCACTCGGCCTCCACATAAGGGGGCTTTTCGATAAGGTATTTAATATTGATACCTGTTTTCTCCAGTCACTTGAGGCCGCCGCCATCCTGCGGGAAGTCCGCCAATGGGCGGTGAAAAGCGGCCTTCCGGCCTACAGCATCCGCACTCACCAGGGCTTTTGGCGTTTTCTGGTCATAAGGGAGGCAAAGAGTACAGGCCAGATTCTAATCCATCTCATCACGTCCGGAAACCCACGCGCAGACCACAGTGTGGAAAGGCTTTCAGATGATCTCCGGTCGAAATTCCCACGAGTTACGACTCTCATCCATTCCATAAATGATAAAAACTCTCAGGTTGCTATTGGAGATTCGAGCCGCACGCTGTTCGGTCCCGGGTTCATCGAAGAAAGGCTTGGGGAGCTACGTTTCCAGGTGTCGGCTCACTCCTTCTTTCAGACGAATACCCTGGGGGCGCACAGGCTATACGAAACGATCAGCCGGCTTGCCGGCTTTGAGGGAACCGAAAAGGTCTGGGATCTCTATTGCGGAACGGGAAGCATCGGGCTATATATCGCCTCGCGTGTAAGAAGTGTTGTTGGAATCGAACTGGTCGAAGATGCCGTACATGATGCACGCGAGAATTGCCGGATCAATGCAATCGGCAACTGTTCCTTTTTGGCGGGCGATTTGAAGGACATGATCGGGAAGGCTTCGGAGAGGGGACATCCGGACGTTGTCATAGTGGATCCTCCGAGGGCGGGAATGCATCCGAAAGTGGCGCAAACCCTGCTGGAGGTCCTGCCGGGGCGAATTATCGCCGTCTCATGCAATCCGGCAAGTCTGGCCAGGGATGCGGCCCTTCTTTTGGGGGCATACAACATTAAAGAGGTACAGCCAATCGACCTTTTCCCACATACGCCGCATCTGGAATGCATTGTCAGGTTCGACAGAAAAGAGTAGCGTATCAGGTCTCGGAATTTTTTTAATAAGAAACCGAAGCGGCGCATATACATATTGTGGGGTCTTTCCCTATTCCTGCTTTTTTCCGCTTTTTTTGCCGCAAGCTTCTCATATTATCTTTACAGCGAAATCAAGAACCGCTTTTCTTCGAGACGGTGGAGCGTGCCGGCGCGGGTTTTTTCCTCAACGGTCCCCATCTATCGTGGGCAGGCGCTTTCGCTGGGCCAGCTCAGGCATATGCTCGAGGAACGCCGCTATAAAGAGGCCTCAAAAGAACCCGTGCTGGCTGGCGAGTTTAAATCGTCGGGCAACACTCTGGTTGCGCACCTGAGGGATTTCCAGTTCCCTGGCGTTTTTCTGCCCTCACAGTTCGTCGAATTCGATTATGAGCAAAACAGAATCGCTGCCATACGCAGTCCGAAAGAAGAAATTTCGTTTCTTGAACTGGAGCCGCTGGAAATAGCGCGCCTCTATGGGCCCGAGCGCGAAAGCAGGATGCTCATCAATATCCGGCAGGTCCCGCAGCATTTGATCGATGCTGTGGTAGCAATCGAGGACCACCGCTTCTACGAACACAGCGGCTTTGACCTTTTCGGAATACTTCGGGCGATGCTGGCCGATTTCAGAGCGGGCCGAGTCGTTCAGGGCGGCTCCACGGTTACCCAGCAGCTCGTAAAAAACTACTTCCTGGAATCCGAACGCAGTTTGCGCAGAAAATTCACGGAATTTTCCATGTCTCTTATCCTGGAAGCTCTTTACAAAAAAGATGAGATAATGGAGATGTATCTCAATGAAATTTACATGGGACAGAGAGGCAGTGTTGCTATCCACGGAATTGGCGAGGCTTCGGCATATTACCTCGGGCGCAACGTCGAGGACCTGACCCTTTCGGAGGCCGCCACTCTTGCGGGGATGATAAGAGGGCCCAACAGTTATTCACCGCTGGTAAACCGTCAGGCCACCCTGGAGCGCAGAAACCTGGTATTGAAGCGGATGCTCGCGCTTCGCAAAATTTCGCTCTTCGAATATGACTCAGCGCTTCTGGAAGTCTTAAGGGTGGCTCCCGCATCCACTTCCGCCCGCATAGCCCCGTATTTTGTGGACTATGTACGGGTGCAGGCGCAGGAGCTTTACGCTCCGGAGACGCTCGCCTCGGAGGGATTGGCTATCTATACGACTCTTCAACCTGAAATGGCCGCTGCCGCCGAAACGGCGATTCGGGATGGCCTTGCTGAAATCGAGAATGAGAGCGGCGATGGATCAACCTCAGATGAATCCAAACCCTCTCGGCGGCTCCAGGCGGTTTTGATCGCTTTGCAGTCCAAAACCGGGGAGCTCTATGCTTTGGCAGGGGGCAGAGACTATGCCGAGAGCAGCTTCAACAGGGCTCTCAGCGGACGCTGCCAACCCGGGTCGGCTCTGGAACCCTTCATCTATCTTGCTGCGCTCGATCGCTTCAAACTCAGCGACTGGCTTTTCGATCTGCCCGTGCCCTATGAACTTAATGGCGTCTCGTGGACCCCAAGAAACTACGACGGCAGGTATCGGGGGAAGGTGGCTTTGCGCGAAGCCTTCGAGCAGTCGCTCAATGCCGCAACGGTAAACCTTGCCGTCGAAACCGGCCTGAATGCAATAACCGGGACACTCAATAGTTTCGGTATAGAATCGCCGCCCGCAGATCTGCCGTCGCTTGCGTTGGGTTCGTTCGAGCTGACCCCCATGGAACTGGCCAGGGCATATGCGGTCCTTGGCAATGACGGGCAAAAGCCTTTTCTGCTCAGTCTCAAGGAGATCGTCGCAGAGAATGGAGACGTTCTTGAGCGGAGGCATATCGACTTTTCTTCCGTGACCTCTCCTGCAAAAGCCTTTCTTATTACAAGCCTTCTTGAGGGGGTGATAGAAAGAGGTGCGGCCAAGGGGCTGAAACGACTCGGGATCGACTTCAGGTGTGCAGGTCAGACTGGCACGACAAGTGAGTTCCGGGACTCATGGTTCGTTGGATATACGACGGATCTGCTGGCCCTGGTCTGGGTGGGATATGACGACAAAAGCCCGACTGGTCTTACCGGGGCGCAGGGCGCGGCGACTATCTGGGCGCGGTTTATGAACCTGGTGCGGCCGTGGATTCAACCTCAAGAGTTCGATGTGCCGCCCGGAATCGTTGAGGAGATGATTTGCGCGGATTCCGGTCAACTGGCGACTGTCCACTGTAAAGAACGGAAGCTGGAGGATTTTTTATCCGAAGGCAGGCCGAATGGTTATTGCACTATTCATAACAGATAATAAAATGGTGGAGACCTTTGGAATCGCTCGATTCGGGTCTCAGATTATTGTGCAGTTTATACCGAAGAGAATGAAGGACTCTGAGAGGGTGTCTGCGTGGTTCTTTTCAAAACTGAAGAGCTGTTTCGTGTTTTGCTGAACAATGGCAGCGCCTCAACCGTTAGAGAAAACGAAGGGGAGGGCGCCGCTCCCGGGGAGGAATCGGTGAGCCTCGATCTCGCAACAGGAACGCGGAAGCGCTGCTGTCAGGGCATGCTGCTTATCCTGCTAACGGTTATCACCTTTTGGGGGTGCGAGCGAAAACAAGTCCCTATCCCCCCCGAATACCTTTCGCCTCCCGGGTCACTCTCTTGCTCAGCGCAGCAGCCCGCTGGGCCTCTCGTTCAGCAGGTCCCATCCGTAGCGCAGGGTCCTGATGTCATGAGTCAGGAGACTCCCGCCTCACTTCCGCCTGCTCCGCCTCCGGCGCAAAAGAAGTCAGGGGCTCAACCGGTACCAGAGGCCGCAACTAAGCAGCATCCGGAGAAATTGAAAAAACAGGAAGCGTCAAAATCGCCCCAACGCCAGGCCTCGATGCAACAAGTCAGTCAAGCCAGGGGGCAATTGGAGAGGGGAAAACCGGACGCCGCAATACGGACACTCGAGAAGGCCGTCAGGATAGACGCCCGCAACGGGGAAGCTTTTGTTCTCCTCGCCAGGGCATGGAAACAAAAGGGAGAAAAGCGCAAAGCCCTGGAATTCGCAAAGAAGGCTGAACTCCTCTATCAGAAGCAACCTGAGAAACTGAAGGAAGTCTTTTTGCTCGAATCGGATCTCTATCGCGAACTGGGGGACGCCGCCAGTGCGGCCCAATCGAGCCGGAAGGCCTCAACGGTCCACCGCAAAGACGGGGCATGGTCCGGGCAGGGAGAGCGTGGAGAATGATTACGGAGGATACTGACAAGGCACTACAGAGAGCCGGGCGAATAAAGGGCTACAGGGCATTTCTGCTCGTCGTCCTCGCTGTCTCTTTATACCTGGCATATCTAATTCTCTTCCCATTCATAGATACACTCATCCTGGCGATTATCCTGGCCTCCATTTTCAATCCCCTGCAGATTTACCTCGAGCGGCGCCTCAAGGGACGAAAAAACCTGGCGGCCCTGATAATCGCTCTAATAATAACCTTCGCGATAGCAATTCCCGTTTTTGTTTTCACTTCCGCCCTGGTGGCGCAGGGACTCGATACGGTAAACAAGACCAACGACTGGCTGCGGACAGGCAAATTACAGCAACTTATCCAGGACCCCCGGATCAACGAATATCTGGCCAAGCTGCAGGAGCGGTTTCCTTATCTTGAGGTAAGCAAGACGGATATTTCCAACGACCTGCTCTATCTTAGCAGGGGCATAGGGCAGTTTCTGCTCGGAAAAGTTTCGTCCATTCTGGGCAATGTGGCGAGCCTGGTTGCGCATTTTTTCATTATGATTTTCATTGCCTACTTCCTGGTGCGGGATGGCGGGGAAATGGTGAGCGCCGTCCGGTCCTACTTACCACTCAGGGCCGAGCAGGAAGACCGGATCATAAACGGCATCAGGGTTGTGACCAAGTCTGTGCTTCTGGGTACATTTATTACCGCGATCTGCCAGGGATTGGCGGGGGGAATCGCTCTCGCGATCCTGGATTTCCCGGGTCTTTTCTGGGGAACCATGACTGCTCTTGCCTCCCTTATTCCGCTTGTGGGCACTTATCTCATCTGGGTCCCCATCGCGCTCTATCTCGTTTTGCTGGGCGAGTTTAGATCGGCCGTTTTCCTGGCCATCTGGTCTATAGTGGCGAGCGGAGTCATCGAGAATTTTGTCCGTCCCTTTATTATGAAGGGCAAATCCAAGATGTCTCCCTTCTACATCTTTTTGGCTATACTCGGCGGAGTTCAGTATTTTGGGTTGAAAGGCATCCTCTATGGACCGCTCATCCTCAGTTTCGCCATGATAATGCTGTTCATATACGGCGTGGAATACAGGGACGACCTGATCGAATACAAACATCTCGGTGAAAACGGGTCAGTTGAAGAGGGCGAGTAGTCCGGCTGGAAGTTGTCTCTGTCTTCACAGGGTAGCACATCGTGCATTCTTGAGCTGCTGAAGAAGTATATAGTCGCCTGATGAAATACAAAAAAATCATCCTTAGTCGGAGCCATCTTCCATGTGTTTAAAAAAGGTTTCCACATCAGCGAAAAGAAAAGCATTTTTCTTGATCCACTCTATTTCCCGATCCCACCACTTGAATTTGAGAAGTTGATCGATTTGATTATCGGAAAATCTCTTGCGTATCAATCTGGCTGGAATGCCGGCCACAATGGAATAAGGTTCAATATCCTTTGTTACAACTGCATTGGCGCCAACGACGGAACCGTCGCCTACAGTTACTCCAGCAAGTATCATCGCCCTTGAGCCTATCCACACATCGTTTCCAATGACCACGGGCCGTACATCATCGAAGAGTTGTTTATGTATAAACGATGGATAACCGTTGGGCACTTCCATATAAAAGCCAGGATAACTCGAGATAAAGCCATCAATTGGATGCGGTTCTAAGCCGGCAATTATCTCGGATCCAATTGAACAGAACTGTCCAATTGATATATTGGTGAAGCTGCACCTGTGGCCGATGCAGGTGTATCTACCAACATGAGTATCTACGAGGCGTGTACCATCTAAAATAGTATTATGTCCGCCAAATGTACAACTCTCACTGATGGATGGATTGCCACGCAACCAAAGTCTTTGGTATTCCAAATCATTACGCTTCCTACCTGAAGTATCTTTTTCAAGGAGATGCGTAAAGAGGGCGGCAGCTTCGCAAAAATGTTGTCCATGTATAAATCCCATATCTTCCAATCGCCATGAAATCACCTTGTAGTAAAAGCTTGCCACAAGAATAAATATTTTACTTCTATCTTCCTCAATAAGTTCTTGTGGTGACTTCACATCGAATCCATTAATAACCTTTCCACATTTTTTGGTATCATCATCAACAAAATATGCTACATTAAGAATATTGGATAATATAATACCTTTCCGCGATGCACCAAAGACAATTAGCTTCTTGGTGTTAATTTCTAATTTTGATGTATCTAAACGAATTGAGCTGTGCATAAAAGTAATCCCATGTATCAAACAGTAGTATTAAAAGTTTCAATTGTGTGGAATGCTAATTTACTCTTACATATCAGTACAACTCAATGTACTGGATTCATTTTCTCCATAATGTATATTGAATAATGTGAAAACATACCAGGAAATATGAGAGAAAGATAATAGTAAATAGTTGTCAACGACTTCATGGAACCGGCCTGGCGCTTAAGGTCCTCAAGAACGTTTTGGTTATGAACTATGCTGGCTTCACTTTCAGATTTCCCATATGTCCGGTTATATTTGGAAAGATTCAGATAGCGAACACTTTCCAGAACGCCATATAAAGAAGAGGGATGAAAACTCTCGACTATTCTAAGATAGGTCTTGGCGGCCAAACTTTTAATGTCCGTTTTTGAAAAGTAAACTCCCATAAAATCTCCGAGTTGTTTTTGCTTAAGTAGCTTAGAAATTACGCGTGAAAACTGAATGGACCTTTTCAGAAAAAAGCTCTCTTTCCATACGATGAGTAGAAAAATGCCATCTTCTTTCAAGATACGGTGTACTTCTCGTAATAGAGCAATTTGGTCGGCTTCATCTTTAAAGAGAATTAATACATTTGAGAGTATGATCATATCGAAGGTATTGTTTTCGAAGCTAGTATTAAATGCGTCTTCTAAATGAAAAATAACCTCAGGATATTCTTTTCTAGCGCTTTCAACGGCCTTTTCAGCATAATCGAGGCCATGATACTCAATGGATGGAAACATTCTTGCGATGGGCAGATTGACACCGTTGCCGCAACCCATGTCAAGTATTTCGGACGGGTGTTTTCGCAATACAGCATTATAGACGTGTTGGAAAAAATTCATAAAGCGGAATTTCACTAAATAGTCATAATTGCTGAAAGCACCAGCAAACTCGATTTTATTTGAAATTGTTTTGTAAAATTGCCGGAAATCGCTAATTTCCGATCCGTTATTCAATCTCTTGTAATCGTTATATGCAAAAAACATACTGTACTCCTCGTATGACCGACTTGTTAACAACACTATATGAGGATCTGAACTTGCAAGTCCAATACTCAGGCACCGCAAGCCTGATCGAGTTCCCGGATAAGAATCTCCGATTTTGCGCGGTTTGCCGGATTGTGGTGGTAGTCCTGGCGCGCGAGCATGAGGGCCTCCGAAAAGCGGTTTTGCCGGGCCAGGCACACGGCCTTCAGGTATTCCAGGCCGGCGACCCGGTCCGGCCGATTGATGTTTCTCCTGATAGATTCATCGAGCAGGATAAGGGCGGAGGAATTTTCTCCGTCGTTCATCAGGCGTATTGCGCTCATGGTGGCGGACCGGATGTCGAGTTGCACCTGCTCAGTGGCCGATGAAGCAGGGCCGGCAGAGAAGAGCGTTTCATAGTCGATTCTGGGAAAACTGTTGAACTGCCCTCCCGGTGTGGCATTGTAGATGCTAAAGCCGCGGAGTGCGGCGTATCGCTTGAGCTGTTCATATTCCCATTCCGTTCTCTCCCTGGCCTTGAGCCATTCCTCCCAGGGCATGCAGTCGCCGCAGGTGTGCTTGGGATTTTTTTCTTCATAAAAGTGCTGGATATTATAGGTTTGGAACTCTTCTTTCGTCATATTCCAGTAGTCGCGGTCGCAGCCTATGAAGTAAATGGGATTGCACCCGAGACAGAGTGCCAGCATGAGACACACGGTCATGGTGTTTTGTCCGAAGGGCGGAATCCCCCTGCTGAAATCGATAGGCGTCGAAATGTCTACCGAATGATCGTAATGATAAGTATGGAAGTCTATGAGCGGCCCCAGGTTGGCGTTGGCAAAGTATTGCAAACCGCCGGAAGGGGCAAACAGCCTCGTAGTGACCCCTTTTTCCAGTGCATAATTGAAGACCGGGATAAAGTACTTATCGGGTTTTAGCCAGAAATAGGGATCTGCCAATACCCAGAAGGGGGGACTGACAAACTTCGCGTCGGGATGGCGGAAAAAGGAACTCGCCACTACTACCACTTCATCCTTCAGCAGGGTGATGTCCTGGATTTTAAGGGATGGGCCGTTTCCTATAAGGAAACATCGCCTCCCTGCGAACATATTTTTCAGGGGGACGTTCTTGCGCAGGAAATCTTCAAGCGTCATGACAGGTGCATGCCTTTCTGCAAAGGAGGACGGCCTTCCAGTCCCACTCTGCTTTTTAAGAACGCGAGGAATCCCGGCCGGTCAAAATCTACGCGGAATGTGGAGATCCGGGCACCCTCGCATGCAAAGGGATCAAAATCGGAGCGGGCATCAAATCGAGGTATCAAGCCGTGCCGTGACAGGACAAGGGGATCGGGTACCCTGAGGCCGGGCTGAAGGGAGACGACTGTCTTGCCGATGAGATATGCTTCGATCAGCATGATCGAGGTCATGCCGAAGATCCGGTCGGAAAGGGTCAGGCATAGCAGGGAGGGTAGTTCGTTTCCGACGATATGAAGACTGAGCCTCCCAAAGCGCTCCAGCACCTTCCCAAAGTTCTCCGGGTCGTCCTTGGGATGCAGCTTGATAATGACCCGTGCCCCCGGCCGGGCCCGAAGAACATTTTGCAAAAAGAGGTCGAGCACGTCGTACTGGTTGTATCCTCTGCTGTTGCCGTAGTTCTCCAGCAATGGCTCGGAGACGAACAGGAGCGCCTCTTCACGGCTGAACTCACCGGGAGGGATGCCGAGCGCAAATACCGCCTCCTCGAAAGCCATGGCGGAATACCTCGCGACGACCTCCGACAGGTATGGATGGCCGAACGCGATGAGGCTCTTTTCAGGAAAGCCTTCTTCGATCATTTCCCGCCTGCCGACCTCATCGATACAGTTTATATGGTCGGGCAGGTACCTGAGCTTCTCCCCGTTGGTGGACCCACTGAACCGTTCCGAATAATTCTGCCACTGGTCGTTGAAGGCCATCGTGCCGATCCCGATCCGGCGAGCGGCATCCCAAAGATATTTTTCGGTCATGTCCTTCCAGGGAAGGCTCGTTGCGGACGTGATGATATAATCGGGCGCAAGGCGATCGAGCAGGGAAAGCGCGCTCCGGCCAGGGTCCATCTCGGAAAAAGGAATATCGTTTCTTCTGAACCGGTCCGCCGCAAGTCCGTAGGAGAGGACACACACGTCAAATGCATGCTCTCGCAGAAGTCGGATCACCGGGATGAGCACTTCAGCTCCCCCGGGTTCACAGGAGAAAAAAAGGATCTTTTTCATACTTGCCCGATCTCGGCCTTAATGGCGCGTACCGCGGAAGTCGGTGTCTTTTTCAAAGTAGACCTTCCTGAACGCCTCTATCGCACCATCCTTGAAATGCTCATAGTAGTCGTTGATGATCTCCCTGTTCGCCTCATAGAGAAGTGAAACGAGCTCGTCGTCGGGGATGTCGGTGACATTGACCGTGGGCAGTTCGAGATTGACGTGCTTGGCGTAAAAATCTTCCGGCCCTTTCAACAGGCCCTTTTCAATCGCATGGGAGTAGAGCTTTGTGCCGGGGTAGGGCGTTACGGGTCTTATAGTCCTGAACTGCCCGTAGTCATTATACTTTTTAAAGAAATCAAGCGTCTTGCGCAGGGATTTCCTGGTGTCGCCGATGTTGCCGAAAATAATGTCGAATATGATAGGGAATCCTTTTGCCTGGGTGAGTTCGATGCCCTTGACGATGATGTCTTCGGTGAGCTTTTTGCTCATTCCCGCAAGGGCATCGTTATCAAACTGCTCGATACCGTAGTCGATGTAGACGCAGCCCGCACGTTTCAACATGTCGAGTATGTTGGAACTGACAATATTGAGCCTGCCGGTGCAAAAGAACTTGATTTTGAGATCGGCCTTGATAAATGCTTCGGTGAGCTGGAACACACGCTTTTCACTGTACATCAATAGTTCGTCCAGAAAGACCACATAGGAGACGCCGTAGTCCTTTTGATACTTCCTTATTTCCTCCACAATGCTCTCGGGTGACCTGAACCGAATGCCCGGCTCGATCCTCTGGCAGAAGTTGCACGAATAGTTGCAGCCTCTGCTGGCGACCATGAATATCATTCTATCCGTGGGTGCCATGTTGTAGAGCTTCTTGTTCACATAGTATTCCATGGGCAGAGTTTCATAGTGGGGGAAGGGGATGGCATCGAGATCGGAGATCGCCTTCTCCCTTGCGTTCACGAATATGTCCCCGCCTTTCCTGAATGCTATGCCTTTTACATCGCCCAAGGGAGTACCGGCATCCAGAGCCCTCAGCAGGTTGAGAAAGGGCAATTCGCCTTCGCCCATGACCACCGCATCGGCGCCGGTTGCTTCCAGATAGAAAGCGGGCTCGGGAGTGGGACCATGGCCGCCGAGGACCACGAAGGGACGGTTTTTGGAATTGTCGATGGCTTCGCATATCTTCAGAATTTTTCGGTGCTGGTAATAGCCGGCAACGAAACCGATGGCCGCGACATCGAAGTGGGTTTCCGAAAGGTACTTGGTCAAGTGCTCTTCGGGATAGCGGTAGATGTCCTGGCTGTAATAGGTAATATCATCGAATCCATGTGCTTTTGCGTATCCCGCTACATAGCAGGCGCCGACCGGAAGTATGTTTACCGCACTCTCGTTGTCGTAGTTTATGAACAATATCTTCATGCGTCGTTCTCCTGGCGTTGCTGCGCGTATCAGTGTCTGCTCCGGGGCCGCAATAGCAGGCCGGTGGCCGACCTCCCAGCTTTTTCGAATACCTTCACGATGTCGTCCATGTCCTGCTTGGTGAGGGGCGGATAGGTATAGGAAGTGACAATGAGATCCTTTTCATAAAACCGCTCGGTCACCGGACAGATCCCCTTCCGATAGACCGGCCTCTCCGCTTCCGGCAGCAGGGAGTAAGGAAAGCCATTCTTGAACGAATCCCGTTCGGAGAAGATCGGTTCGAGGTAGAGAGGCTTGATATATCCAGCGGCATAGCGGTAAAGCGGAATACCGAGTTCGTTTATCCTTTGCACATACTCTTCGCGCGAGATTCCCGTTGCCTCTTCGTGATATTTGATCGGGTAGAGGTAATAGACGTGGCTGCTCTTTTCCCTCACCTTCGGGGGCGTAAGAAATTCGATTCCGGACAGCCTCTCTGTTAGATATTCGGCGAGTTCGGTCCTCTCTTTGAGTAGGCGTGGGAGTTTCTTTAATTGTTCCGTTGCAATGGCTGCCTCCATTTCGGGCATCCGGAAATTTCCCCCCACCATGTTCGTCAGGCCCCTGTACCCCAGCCCCCCCACCACTGCCTCGGCGTGATTGCGCAGAAGTTGCAGCCTCAGGGCGAGGTTGTCGTCATTGGTGACGGCAATGCCCCCCTCGCCGCAGTGGATTATCTTGTGCTGGTTGAGGCTGAAGACGCCGATGTCGCCAAAAGTCCCCGCAAAGCCGCCGTTGTATTCGCATCCCGGCACGTGGGCCGCATCGCAGATCACCTTCAGGTCATGCCGTTTCGCAACGGCATTTATCCGGTCCATATCCGAGGATTGCCCGAACAGGTCCACGCTCAGGACCGCCCTTGTCCGGGGCGTGACCTTCCGCGAAAGACTGTCTGGGTCCATGCAGTAATGCTCTTCTTCGAGATCGGCAAAGACCGGCACGGCATCGTAGAATAGAGGGGCGGTTGCGGATATGCACATACTATATGCAACCACGATGACCTCGTCCCCCGGCAGAATGCCGGATGCTCCGATTGCCGCGACCAGTGCGGAGCTTGCGGTATTGAATGAGACGGCATGTTTGACCCGGTGGTATTCAGCCCATCGCTGTTCGAGTTCTCGGACATGCTTTCCGCCAAGAAATTTTTCGCAATCCCGCCCGATGAAATCGGACAACATGCCGGTTTTAACTACCTCGGCAACAGCTGCGACTTCCTCTGGGCCAAAGGGATTATAGGGTGGCAGGGGTGCTGTTCGGACCTTCTTCATACCGTTACCCCCATTGGGACCTTTGTTTTGTTTTCGTATGATAGCGGGATCGCATCGAGAATCGCCCTGTCGATCAGGGACGATTCCGGTGTGTTCCGGTCGTGGGCCTTGTTGTTGGCGGTGATTTCGTAGATATAATCGACTGCGGCGGGCAGTGCGAACCGATAGCCGGTATCCTCCCGTAGCGGGTTTTTGTCATCGAGCGCCTTGACGCCGCTGTAGGCGTACTCCCCCGCCATCCGCTGCTCGAGTGTCCGGGAATTATCGTTGATGGTCACCCTCCTGTCGGAGAAGAGAAGGTCCACTTCGAAGATGTGGTAGTGGTATTCGGATGGCTCGGTGTCTATCGTTCTGACGGTTGTGTTGAAGCGCTCATAAAAAAGGATGAAGTCATAGGAGTACTCCTCCGCCATGCTGTTGAAGACCCGGTTGTAGGCAAGTACCTCATCGGGTGGCCCGCAGAGGTAGGTCAGGGTATCGATGAGCGCAACTCCGTTGTGTTCGAGGCCCTTCATGTAAAAGGCATTGACGGCGAGCAGGCCGGGCCTGCCTTGGGAGATGAGGTCCCGCACTCTTTCGTGGCACTTGTCAAACCGGCGCTGATAATCCACCACGAGATTCACGCCGCGCTCGTCCGCAAGGCGCCTGAGGTGCGCTATCTCATCACGGGTTGGGGCGAGGGGCTTCTCGGCGAAAATTGTCCTGCACGCACCGTGTTCGAGAATATTTCGAATAACTTCGAAGTGGGCTGTGTCAGGCGTGCAGACGCTGATGACGTCGTGATAATCTGTATAGATCTCTTCAGGGTGCGACGTGGCCGAGCCTATGTTCCATTGCTTGCGGAAACTCTCGGCCTGCGATGCGTCAAGGTCGCAAATGGTGCGGAGCACGAACCTTTCGTCACGGGTATAGGCGCCGGCATGGGTGTAGACGCCGGCATCGCTGCCGATCTTATCGGTATCGTAGCCCCCGGCGATGCGGCCCGCGCCGATTATGGCCGCGCTCAGCTTTCTATTCATCATCAGCCCTTTTCAGGAAAGGTGCCGAGTGCTGGACAAGGCCCCTGGTCTCTTTGAATAGCTCCGGTTCATCTCGGTAGAGCCCTATCACGTCCCCGGTCGTGAAGCGATTACCTCCGAAGCGCGCATAGATCGTGCGTGCCAGCTCCAGGTCTTCGGGGTAGTCGATGGTCAATCTGATCCCCGGATATCCTAATTCGGGAGGCGCCGGGATGTTGACGACACGGTACTCGTTCGGATGCTCGTAGATGTATCGTACAACATCTTCGCGTTCCTGCTCGGACAAATCGGCCCTGCGATTGAGCGCAACAAGGCAGGGGACGCTGACGACGTGGGCGTAGATGCCCAGAGGATAGGTCAGCTCAAGATCATTACAGAGGTAATCGCACCCGCTGCCTCTGAATACCTGGACCATTGCATCGATCAGCTTGAAATCAAGATAGGCGGAATCCGCACCCATCTGGACAACCGCATCCGCCCTTGCCTCCATTGCGGCTTTGGCCACACGGTCTAGGACGTCCTGCTCTGAGCCCCGGAAACAGTCTACTGCGTTTGCCCTGCACCATTGGGCTATGGCATCGTCTGCCGGCTCTGTGGTCGTAGCGACCCAGACCGCATCCACACTCCTGCACATCCTGAAGCGCTCAGTCACTGCCCCAAGAAGCGGCATGCCGTCGTAGATCTCCATCAGGCTTTTTCCCGGCAGCCGGGTTGATCCCATTCTTGCTTCAATGGTCCCAACGACTCTCATTTCAGGTTCTCCAACAGCAAGGTGGTTGCTATGAATTGCGGCGCAGGTTGCGCCCGCCGCCGTCTCTCATCCATGGCGGGTGAGCACTATTCAAGCCATTTGACTACTTCGAAAACTTCCGCGTATCTGGCTCCGATGCGCTGGCCGGCATTCTCCGCCTCTTTGGTGAAAAAACTTACCCATCTGTCTCTTGTCCGCTCCATTTCCGACTTGTGGGCTTGTATGGATTGGATTTTCTTGTTCAGAAAATCGCTTATGTCTATGTAGAAATTACCCCTGAAGTCCAGGTTCGAATGATACCAGTTGCTGCGGTACATAAGCAGTCTTGGCACCCATCTGCAGGCATGCAGAGAAGCCCTTGCAACTGCCTGATGGTCATGGTGTATGTCGCCCATCCAATGCGTATAAACTTTCTCTATGCTCTTCTCTTCTACGATTTGCAGGATGCCTACGTTCAGGGCTTCAGTGAATTCGATCTCCAGGGTCTTGAAATTGCCGCAGATAAGCTCGACACCAAGGATGTTCATCGCGTCCTGCCCTTCTGCCAGCGCTGTTTCGTTCGTCCGGACGATGTTGTTTTTCGGACCTATGAAACCCGATACGGTTGCCACATACGCATAGACCTTGTCGCCTTTTGCGATGTGTTTCGCCATGGCGCCGCCGCAGCCCAGCTCGATGTCGTCGAAATGAGCACCAAGGGCCAGTATGTTCATAGACAGCTCCGTAATATCTTTTGAGAGTTATCAATGCCGCAGTTGAAGAAAAGGTCGATACAACTCAGGTAAGGGATAAAAGATCCATGCTGCTGCTGATAGACCGGATGGTGGAAATCCTGCCAGGCAACGGTGAGTCCGGCCCGGGAGAAGGGCGCATCTTCATGATAGGCTTTTGCCCCCGGTCCGGAGAGGTAAACGGTGCCTCCGGCAGCGGCTACCAGGTCCGCGTTCATTTGAGATTTCCGAGTCGCTATTCCGAGGGTGCTGCTGAACTCTATTTTTTCAATCCGTATATCAAACCAGTTCAGTGCCAGGTTCAGCAGGCCCAGGTTGAGATCGACAAGCCTTGTCTGCCTTCGTTCCAGGACTTCCCGTAGGGGAGGGTAAATCTCCTTGAAAAAGGGAGCATGGGAGTAGTGGGCATGCAGCAGTTTCTGGATTTTGCCGTAATGCGGGTTGTAGTCGATCTCTGCCTCGCAGATGAGCGGTTGCAGGCCGGTCTTTTTCACCGGGATTGTTATCCACTGTTCCCCCTGGGGCGTTTTGATCTTGTCCCGGTGCACCCAGCCGCTCTTGGAGAGGAAGACATGATCGAGAATTATGAAGATGTCCGTCCGCAACAGCCTGTGGAAAAAGCCCAGGTGAGGCAGAAAGTCGGGTTGATGAATAACCGCGGTTTTCTCACTCATGCCGGCCACCCCTGATCCTGGCCACGACCCGTTCCAGACCCCTCCCGTCGACAAGGGTCCTCCCGGTTCTGCTCATCTGCTCAAGATGATCGCTTCCGGAAAGCAAGTCCGGTAGTGCGGACGATAACCGTCTCTCAACCCCGTTTTCACGAAATCCGAGGCAGATGCAAAACCCCTTCTCTTCGAACCACCGGACGATGGGGATTTCATGAGGTTCGTTTGCTATCGCCAGGGCCGGGACACCGAGCGCGGCCGCTTCGAAAAGCGTTACCCCTCCGCCGCAGATGATTATTTTGGCCTTTGCGATCAGCCCAACGAGGCTCGATGGATTGTCATAGATGCGGACACGTCCCGGGTAGTTCACCATGGCTGAGTTCAGTGCCTCGCGGTGGTTGAAATTCGGCCCGACCGAAACGCCGGCCACCGGGGGAACCTGCATTCCGCCCAAGGCGGAGAGGACGCGCGGAGTCATCCCATAAGTGTCGCTTCCGCCAAGGGTAACCAGGATCTCTGAGGGGTTGCCGCGCGATGGGAGCGCGGCCCGGCATTTTTCGATTGCGGGATCGAGGATGATGTACTCTGTCCCGTAGAGGCCGTTCGGCATTCTTTCCGATGGCTTAAGGTCCATGGCGAGAACGTTGAACGCGGCGGAAAGCCCGCCGTCTCCATGGTCGTCGAAGGTTGCAAGCATGACCGCGGAGGCGAGGATTTTCTCGGCATGCGCTGCAGCCGTATCCAGGCGATCGTTGATCCACCAGTCCGGGCGGTGCTTTCGCAGGATTCCTTCTTCCCAGTCGGATCCCGAGGCGTAAGAGGGGACCACTTCGGCATCGAACCCTTCGGAACGCAGGACCTCCAGCGACTGCCGGTCATCGTTTACTGCAAAGAGAATCTCCCCACCAGCCGCGCGGAGCGCCTTCGCAAGGTGCAGCCCGCGAAAGAGATGTCCCATCCCCCGTTGGTGGGATGCCTCTATGCATATTACAGTGCGCATGCGCGTATCGCTTCCTCTGTGCTTATCCAGCAGCCCGCCACGTATAACGATTCATAAATAGAGCCGACCCTCTGCAGGTCCTCAACGGTGTCCACCGTGAGTCTGAGCAAAGGCGCCCGCTTCTCCTCGGGGACTTCGAGCTGTTCGATATGGAACATCCGAGGCCGCTCCTGGATGTACTCATTGACGTGTTCTCGGTGATTCGGCTCAAAACCTTCCATCCATGAGCGTTCAAGGGCCTCCATCGTGAAACACTCCGTCCCCACTCCCAGCGGCAGTTGCCCGAAAGCATGTGTATAATCCGCCGAGGTGTCCTTATGGAGCCGGATGAGGCGGTCTATCTCTTCGGGGTCCACGAGGGGGTTGTCCGCGGTGGCCCTCACGATGCGGCGCAGTCCGAAATGAACCGCCGCCTGGTAATAGCGGTCGAGCACGTCCGCTTCGTCGCCTCTGTAACAAAAGACCCCCTGGCTCAGGGCAAATTCGTAAATGCAGTCGTCCATATCTTTGGTAGTAGTCGCAACGATGAGCATGTCGGCTTCGGTTGCCAGTTTCAGGCGGGTAAGGATATGCTCGAGCATCGCCCTCCCGCATACGTTCTTCATCACTTTGCCGGGAAGCCTGGTTGATCCCATCCTTGCCTGAAGAATTATCCCCGTCATCCCAGGTCGCTCCATTCAACCACTTCGTCTTCGCTTATGTCCCGATTGACCCTGCGCCCCAGGATTTGCTCGAAATATTTGGGTGCAATTCCGTATCCTGGCCTTTTGATCGCAATGTTTTTAGACTCTAGTGCGTATCCGGCTTTGATCGTTTTCGCCGCGACGATGCTCTTGCGGTTGTTGACCCTGGTTGTGGCCTCCGATACTGCCGGCATCTTTATTCCGCTGCCCAGCATCTTTTCCATCACTCTAATCTGGTCCACGATGGATTTCATCTCGGCGGGGTTGGCGGAAAGCATGTGGTCCGGCCCTTCGGCGTTCTTGTCGATGGTAAAATGCTTTTCAATGACGGCCGCGCCCATGGCGGCGGCAGCGAGGCATGCGACGGTGCCGAGTGTATGGTCCGAGTAGCCGACCGGGAGTGCGAACTCTTCCATCATCCTTTTCATCGCGAGCAGGTTCACATCTTCGGCATGCGTCGGATAACTGGTGATCGCATGCAACAGAGTTATCTGCGCGTTTCCTTCTCCCAGGACGGCCGAAACCGACTCCCGGACCTCATCCATCGAGCACATCCCTGTGGAGAGCAGGACCGGTTTGCCTTTCTTGGCGATATATTTAAGAAAAGGGATATTTACGGCGTCGTCCGAACCGATCTTGTATGCTCCGACGCCGAGATTTTCGAGCATATCCACATCGGTTTCATGGGAAGGAGTCGAGAACCAGTCAAGCCCCTTTGAACCGATATAGTCAAATATTTTACGGTGAAGTTCCTCGTCTATTTCGTACTTCTTGAAGAGATCGTACTGAGAGGTGACGCCCGTATTCTCCATGTCGAATATCGCGCTCTTGCTCGCCAAGGTGTCCCCCCGGTAAGTCTGTAGCTTTACTGCATCAACGCCGCAGACGGCCGCAGCATCCACCAGTGCCACGGCTTCTTCACAGGTGGTGAAGTTGCCGCCGATTTCTGCAATGATGTAGCACCTGTCGCGCCTGTAGCTCCTGAGCATATCCACCCCTGCCGTTCACATTCACCGATGCGCAGAGTCTCCGAACCCCGAAGGATAAGAGACACGCGGTTCTATTCGCCTACGCGCTGTTGCCTGTTTATGTAGTTGCGGACAATTATCTCCCTGCCGTTCACAACGGCCCGTTCTGAATTTTCAGTTTTTCTGGGCAGATAGCATTTCTTGCAAACCCGAATCTGCATGAACCCATTTCTTTTCCTGTGGGTTTCCCTCACGGAGTTCAACTCCCGGCCGTGCCATATTTCGCAGATGCGCTGATAGTTCGCGTCTCCGACAACGACCGTATTCTCCTCGTCATTGGAGCACATCATGACCAGGCCGTCTGCACCTACGACAAGCCTCTGATAGAGTTGAGGGCAGGAAAAATCTTCCTCGTAGACTATCTCTTCATCCTTCCCCAGGTAGTCTATGAGTGGATTGAAGGCTATGAGATCGGTGTAAGGGAAAAGAGTATTATAGTATTTTTCGGGATTTTCCCTGATAGCGGGCCACACCGACTGGATCTTTATCACCGGTTTGTGAAAGGATGCTCTCTCCTTGATAGTTTTAATGTCCGCTATTTTCTGAAGCGTGCTCGAAAATTTCAGCGGTTTGCGGATCTTCTCATAGGTCCCGTCAAGGCCGTCTACCGATAGAGTGATCCAGCTCGTTCCCGCCCTCATTATCTTTTCGAAATATTCTACGTTCAGCATGCTGCCGTTGGACAGGAAAGATACTTCCTTGATTCCGCTCTCCACCGCATAGCGGATGCATTCGGTAAACCGAGGGTGGAGGGTAGGCTCTCCTCTCAGACTCAGCCTCAAGGCGGGGACTTTCCCTCCTATTTCATCGACGATCTTCTTGAAGAGATCGAAGTCCATGAGAGCCGATTTGACTTTCTTTTTGAACTCCTCCTTAATGGTGTAGCACATTGGGCATTTTAAATTGCAGATCGAAGCCAGTTCCACATCGATCAATAACGGATAGTCGGAAACTATCTGCTGTCGGGGGAAACGAGCCCAGTTCTGCCTGTATTCCCGGTACTCCGGCTCCCATCCCTCTGCCCGGTGCTCTTCGAAGAGCGACTCCCTTTCGATGGTATCGAGTGAATAGTTGCCCTTGTTGATCGGTACGTTCTTTTCGGCCACGATCTCTCCCCGTTGTGCGCAAGAGGGTTTGACCGGCAGGAGAATGCCCGCCGCCTCGCATCTTACTGATTCAATCAAAATCTATACCAACTCACTCCAGTAAGTTAAATCCTTACAGAATCGTTGACTCGATAATTCCTGTAAGCAGGTGGGCCTGTTACCACTGTCAATCTTCTGACTTCACCTTTTAAGGCATTTTTACCACGAACCAGGGCTTTGAAATTATAGGGCTATAGCGAGAGAACGCTGGACCCCGGCCTGGGCCGGGATCCAGAAGTGTTGAGGCTGCGATCATGCGGATTTTTGCATCCGGCCGTTGGTCGGAACGGCCGGCGATATGCATGCGTAGTCGTTCAGAAGGATCTGACGATGGACCGATGGCATCGAGCTATTTGCCAGAAGCGTCGACGACATGCGCTCGAAATCGTCCTGTGCCGTCTGATAGTCGTCGGGTCGGCCTATGTCGAGCCAGTAGCCGGAGTGATGGTATCCTATCACATGCTCTCCTGCCTCTATGAGCTTGCGGACGAGGTCGGGCATGTCGAGGCGCATTTCACGGGGAATGAAGCGCAGCACCGTTGGTTCGAACACGTATACCCCCATGCTCACCTGGTAATGATAAACCGGCTTTTCGCTGTAGTGGGTAATCTGGCTGCATGCGTTCGTTTCAACGACACCCAGGTCGATTGTGACATCCCTGGTGTAAAGGCCGACAGTGGCTGCAGCGCCGGTCTCCCGATGTGCCCTGAGCATGGCGCAAAAGTCCAGGTCGGTGAGCAGGTCTCCATTCATGGCAAGAAAGGTATTGTCCAGCTTGGGAATCAGGCTCAGCGGGCCGGCCGTTCCCAGCGGGAAAGGCTCGAAAGAGTATTCGATCGGCATTCCGACATGCTCTCCCTTGCCGAAGTAGGCCATGATCAACGATGCGAGGTGGCCGACGGCGACGAAGACTTTTGTGACTCCGGTGATCTGTAGCTGACGGATCAGTATCTCCAGGATTGGCATGTCGCCAACCGGCATCAAGGGTTTAGGCAGCACTGTAGTGTATGGCGCAAGACGGGTCCCACGGCCTCCGGCCAGAATCACTGCTTGCATTGTCGGTTCCTTTCCTCAAAGGTGTTGACGATGGCTAAACGCGGTATTCCTCGATTCGGTACAGATCGAGATGATCTTTTATCCATGAAATCGTCCTACCCAGACCCTCCGTCAAGGAAACCGACGGTTGCCAGCCCAACAGCCGGCCGGCCAACGAGTTATCGGCGTGAAGCCGCTCCACCTCGCTCTTTCCGGGTCTCAGGCGGTTCTGGTCGCAAAGGACTTCCGCTGGCTTTCCAACAAGCTTGACAATCAGATCCACCAAGTCGCCTATGCTGATCTCACGATTGCTCCCGAGATTTATTTCAGTGCCGAGCACCCCGTCTGCCACGGCCGCGGAAATAAACCCCCGGATGGTATCCTGAACAAATGTGAAGTCACGGGCGGGCGTCAGGGCGCCCAGGCGGACATGATCTTTTGTGAGGGCCTGCGTGATGATGGTTGGAATGACCGCTCGTGCCGACTGCCGGGGGCCGTAGGTGTTGAAGGGCCGCACGGTGACCACCGGAACGTCGAATGCCCGGTAGTAGCTTTCCGCTACCTTGTCAGCACCTATCTTGCTTGCCGAATAAGGCGACTGCCCCTGCAGAGGGTGATTCTCGGAAATGGGAACCGTTCTGGCGGTCCCGTAAACTTCGCTTGTCGATACGTGTATGACCCGGTCGGGACGGGTCAGCCGGGAATTCTCCAGGACGTTTAAGGTCCCGAGGATATTTGTTTCTATTACCTCCCGGGGGTGGATGTAGGAATAAGGGATTGAAATCATTGCCCCGAGATGGAAAACGTAGGCACACCCCTCCATCGCACGCAGCATGGCAGAGGGATCGCGCAGGTCGCCCTGAACAATTTCCATGGTTTGCCTCAATTCGGCGCGCAGGAATTTCAGGAACCCCAAGTCCCCCCTTGAGTTATACCGGACAAATGCACGCACGCGAGCGCCCTGACCCGCCAGCTCCTCAACGAGGTGGCTGCCGATAAAACCTCCCGCTCCGGTTACGAGCACCCTTACATCCTTCCAGGACATGTTTCCCCCATTACGTTCAATTTGTGTCGCCAGCAGTCCAGCAGGTCCCCCAGGCTCTTTTCGATGGGAATTAGCGGCTGCCAGCCGGTTCTTTTCATCAATCGTTCGGCGTTGCCCACCTGGTCTTCGATCTCGATCCTTCTCATGCGGGTGGGGTCTACTTCGAGCCTCACCGGCACTCTTGCCATTCCAGTCAGTATCTCCGCGCACTCCTGAATGGAGCGGGAATGTCCTGTGCAAACATTGAAGACCTCTCCGGGCTGGCTGACGGCTGCCAGCGCCACGTATGCGCGGACCACATCCCGGACATCCGAATAGTCACGTCGCGGGGCCAGATTCCCAACCCGGATCACGTAGGGCCCCCCTGCCTCTGCATGGGCGACCTGGTAGGCCAGTTCAGAGGGCAACAACGCGCGGGACAACCCCGGGCCGACCAGATTGAATGTCCTTGTCCGAACGACGTTCATTCCGTATCCAAGGTGGTACTGTATTGCGACCAGTTCCTGCGCTGCCTTGCTGGCGGCGTAATGAGTCAGCGGCTGGAAAGCCTGCTCCTCGCCAATGGGAAGTTTTCCGGCAGGGCCGTAGACCGCACTCGAACCCGCGACCAAGACCCAGGGGGCCGGCTTTTGTTCCCGCAGCGCATCCAGCAATCTTACCGTTCCCCAGGTATTGCTCTCGTACTGGTCCAAGCCGCTGCCCGCCGCACCGCCCATGATTCCGGCGAGATGGAATACATGCGTTGGCCTTATCGTTTCGATACAATTCCGAAGAAAATCCTCATCCAATATGTTTCCGGTGCAGACCTCAAGCCTTTCACTGCCCGGAAAGCTCCATTCGCCTTCCGCACGGCGGGCAATGCCGCAAACATCCGCACCCAGCGGCAAAAGATGCCTTGCCAGATGGCTACCCACAAAGCCCGATATGCCCGTGATCAACGCCCGCATCAGCATGCCGGTCACTACTCGTCTCGCTGCGAAACGTTCAATATAGTTGAAAAAACAAGGAGCCTTACCGTTACTTTTTCCAGGCGGGCAGCAATGGTGCGCCCGCCCGGGGCACAATGAGACTGGCTTGGGTGTACTGAAGAGCAACATACATGCCAAGGAATGCAGATGGTGGGCCGCTCCTTGCTCCCGGATGAATGCGGCGCGGCGGGGGCAAGAATGGTCAACTATTTGACTCTAATTGCCGAGTGTGCACCTTCGGCCTCCACGGTTCAAAACCATTTAGGAGTTGGTATAAAGTTTGAATCGGGAAAGTCGGTCTCTTCGTTTCTTTGTTTATCAGCACCCTGAATGGATGATTATGAAATCCAGTTGTCCTGAAAAAAACACCGTGCCCGAATGCATCGAATATTACCGTGAGCAGGACCCATACGCTCTTTGCTGTTCCGTTCGCGCCGGCGGAGAATGGCTTTCTTATTCCCGGGACGAGTTCTGGAACTATGTCTGCCGATATGCATCGCTCTTTGCTCGGAACCTGTCCGAACCGACGCTTGTCCTCTTCATCAAGAAACTTGATATCCATCTGCTCGCAGCCTATATCGGAGCAATGAAAGCGGGCCATCTTCCGGCCCAGATCAGCCCGCCCACTGCGAAGGTCAGCGAATCGGAATACCGCAGAAGAATCGATCACATCCGTGAGATAACGGGATTCGGCGCCCTCTTCAGCGACGTCCCTGAACAGGCGAGATACGCTGAGATCTCGCAGGCGAAAGCCTTCTCGCCCCAGATGCTCCCCGAGATCTCCGGAGTGGACCGGGGTTTTCCTTCCCAGGACGCCCTCGTCCAGTTCTCGTCGGGTTCGACCGGATTGCAGAAAGGCGTGGTGCTCACCCACAGCGGGATTATTGCCCATATGCAAAGCTACGCCGCCGCCCTGCGGATTGGACCCTCCGATGCAATCGTGAGCTGGTTGCCTCTCTACCATGATATGGGGCTCATCGCCTGCTACCTCATGCCCCTGATGTGCGGCGCTCCCTTCTATCAGATGGACCCCTTCGACTGGATCACACAGCCCGATGTTCTGCTGGCGGCCATCGAGGAAAAAAAGCCGACCCTTTGTTTCCTTCCGAATTTCGCCTACCATCTGCTCGTGAACAAGGGCAAGGCGCACGATCTCAGCAGCATCCGGATGTGGATCAACTGCTCCGAGCCCGCACGTCTGAGCAGCCATGAACTCTTCACCGAAAAGTACCGTTCCGTTCGCCCTGAAACCATGACCGTCTGCTACGCCCTCGCAGAAAATACTTTCGCCGTCACCCAGACCTTGCCATCGCACGGCAACTACAGGCGGCTCGATGCGTCGGGCGCGCTGCTCTCCTGCGGAAAGCCGCTGCCGGGGGTGGAGGTCGAGGTCTTTGATTCGCAAAATACCGGGGCGGGGGAGATCGGCGTCCGCTCACCGAGCTTGTTCAAAAACTTTCTCGACAGCACGCGGCCGCTGCGCGACGGGTTCTATCTCACAGGCGATCTGGGGTTCATGGATGAGCACGGGGAGCTTTTCATCACGGGAAGAAAAAAAGACCTCATCATCGTCTGCGGCAAAAACATCTTTCCACAGGACGTGGAGTTTGCAGCATCGGCAGTACGAGGCATCTACCCTGGACGAGTCGTTGCCTTCGGCATCTGGAACGAAGAGATGGGCACCCAGGACCTTTTTGTCCTTGCCGAACGCCAGGACGGCAATGCGCCGACTCCGCTGAAGATTGCCATCCAAAAGGCGGTCATGGAAGAAGTCGGCATTGTTCCCAAACGCGTGGAAATTCTCGAACACATGTCGCTCGTGAAGACGAGCAGCGGGAAGATAAGCAGGGCTCGAAACGAGCAAATCTATGAGTCGAAGGGATTCAGTGTATTATGATCATCACTGGAAATAGCAACGTAGACTGCTTCAATAGATTGGGCTTTGAAATAGATGCTGAGGGAGAAAAAGTCAGCGCTTACTGGGTTGGCGCTCTCCAGATAGAGCATTTCTATCAGTCTATTCCAATAGGGGAAAAGGTCAGAAGCATTTTTGCCGCCGAGAAAGGATGGAAATTTCTTAGCATAGGCACCCATGACATTTTCCATCTCTGGGTTGCCGCTTCACTGGGCCGGTTGACCGCAGTCTTCAATCTGATAATGCAAAGGTATGGAGCAATCTTCCGTGAACTCAACGGCTCCGGAAGATTCGGGTGGCTGGTCTTTCCTCAACCCCTCCATGAAGTAAATTTTCAGAACCTGAACGTAACAGAAAAGAACAAGCTCGATATCACCCGCGCTTTCAACCGGCAGATTGCAAAATTGTGTGCGGACAGCGGCATCCTGGTCATAAATCCCCTGAAGACAATCCTTGGAAAGGACGACCTTCCGTCATGCCAGTATTTGCAGGAAGACGGACTGCACGTGAACGACCGTGGGGCAGGCCTCTATATCGAAGAGATCGCGAAGTTGACCGGAACAAGCATCGGCTTTCAGCCCAAAAAAATGCTCTTTGAACCCAGATCGGAAACTGAATCTTTTTGCTCTCTGCTGCTCAATAACGCGCATATGGAAGCTGAACGTGGGTTGGGAGTGCAAGGATTATCATCGGCTCTGGCCGGTTTTCTCTCGGAGAGGCTCAAGCAGAGAGGACTGGATATAGACGTTGATGGCGAGACGGAGCTGGTTGATTCAGGCCTGCTCGACTCGCTCGATATTGTCGAGACCTACACGTTCGCCGCAAGTGCTATGCGCATGGATATCCCTTTTGATGTGAGCCTGCGCGATCTGAATACCGTTCATAAGATGTCGCAGTACCTGACCGAAAAAAAAGGTGGTTCCTTGGCAGAGAAAGATCCTCAGCCCGTACAGTCGGATTTTCTGCTCTCGCTGCGAGGTGATTTCAACGACCCCGCCCAAAGGGCGGAAATGCTCGAAGCGGAAATCCTCATATCCAAGCTCGATGGCCCATCTTTTGCCTCGTTCCAGGAAAACATCGCGGTGGCTTGTGCGGGCGGTAATTGCGATTACGGGATCGTGACCTTCTGGATTGCACTCAACAAGGCGCGAAGGGGCGACTATCGAGGCGCATTGGTCTCGCTTGACCATGCGAGCAGCCCCCGGCTCCAATTTCCATTCTCCGATCCACGGCTTCAGTATTACCGCTCAAAATGGGAAGCAGAGAAAGCCCCTCGCATCTGGGAAAATCAGGTCGACGAAAGCGTTACCTCTGTTACCGTTTCAGGCCCGGCAAACGCAGATGTTTGCGGTGGCCGAATGAATCGATCCGGTGCCATATTTTTCCTTCCCTTCATGTCGCCCCGGCCGGTGAGTTTCGCGGCGCCTGAGGACCCCCATGGGGCCATGCCACCCAAAATCTCGATCGTCACTCCCTCCTTCAATCAAGGGATTTATCTGGAAGAGTGTATTGAATCGGTGCTGAGCCAAGGTTATCCAAACTTGGAATACATCATTATGGACGGAGGCAGCACAGACCGGTCTGTAACCATCATCAAAAAATACGAAAAACATCTGAGCTACTGGAGCAGCGGTCCGGATGACGGCCATTACAGCGCCGTAAATGCAGGCTTTCAGAGATCTTCCGGCGATATAATGGGCTGGATCAATTCTGACGATAAACTCATGCCCGGCTCTCTTTACAGTATAGCACATATTTTCTCCCGGCTGCCGCACGTCGAGTGGATCACCAGCCGGTGTACAATTCTTGATGAGTCGGGCAACATACAGCATATAGGCGACATTCCCGCCTGGTCGCACAAACGATACCTGTCGGGAGATTATAAATGGATTCAGCAGGAATCCACGTTTTGGAAAAGATCGCTATGGAAGAAAGCGGGTTGCATAGATACGAATTTCAGTCTTGCCGGCGATTTGGAACTTTGGCTTCGTTTCTTCCGTCACGCTCCACTGACCGGCGTAGATTGCCTTCTCGGAGCATTCCGATCACAGCCTTCCCAACGTTCTCAGATATTCCGGAGCGAGTACCTCGAGGAGGCTGACGCGGCAATTCTTAGAGACCAAGAGCTTCATCGCGGGTCAAGAGAAAAAATGTTGCTGCCTGGAACCGGCCCCGTCGCCATAGAAAGAGACGCTTTTGATTCCTGGAGGCGCAAAATCGATCCCTCTTTTCGTGGTGTCCTGGAAGAGCTTCAGCTTAGCCTGCAAGAAATGAAGCTGGCTTATGACTCGAAGCAAGGGATAAATAGGAAATTGTTACAGTATATCATCGCCACTGCATCTCAAGTTCGAGAAAAGGAACTCTGTAATGCTGTTACTATTGCTTCGTTCCTCGCAGGCAGGGTCAAAGAAGCCGAGGAAATGTTCCATTCACTGCTCGAATCTTCTCCGAATCATCCCCGGATGCTCAACAATCTCGCTGTCCTATATTACGAGTCTTGCGAATACCGGAAAAGCCGCGAACTGGTCGAACAGATCCTGAGCGTTCAAACTGATGATGTTGAACTGATCGATAATGTAAGTACTCTCTCCACCAGACTGGATAAGCTGAAATTGCATCGGCACAGTGCCGATGCCGGGTCGAGTATGGAGAAGCAACCTTCCGGACGGCCCCTCGTATCCGTCATTACGCCCTCGTTCAACCAAGCCCGGTACATCGAACAAAATATTCGTAGCGTGCTGGACCAGCAATATCCTAACTTCGAGCACATCGTGATCGACGGAGGATCGACTGACGACACGCTTTCAATATTGAAGCGCTTTCCGCACCTCAAGTGGATATCCGACAAAGACAACGGCCAGAGTGACGCCCTGAACAAGGGCTTTGCAAGGGCTTCGGGGGATATCATCTGCTGGCTCAACTCGGATGACTGGCTTGCGCCTGAAGCATTCCACCGTGTTGCGCAGGAACTGGCCTCGGGGCAAAAATCCGTACTCATGGGTAAATGCCTCCTCGCCGACCCATCTGGAAAGCCCTTCAAAGAACTCGCAAATCCCGAGCGATCGTTTTACCACCTGATGAAGTATTGGATACCTTACTCCATACCAACTCAGCCCGCGATTTTTTTCGCGCGCAGTCTTCTTGAATCCGTAAAGCGTTGCGACGGGACCTACGTCGATCCATCCCTCCACTTTGCAATGGACCATGATCTCTGGGCCCGCATGATGAAATCGGCCCGCTTTCACTCTATCGACCGGGTACTTTCGTATTACCGGCACCACGACCAGAGCAAGACAGTCGCCAAGGGCAACGCCTTCGTCAAAGATTGGTCAGAGGTATTCAAGCGTTATGCCTTGAAGGATACACAAACCATTGGTGTATTTGGCGATTCACGGGGGGCGGGGGAATTAAACGAATTTGTGTCCAATTTGCGAGCGGCCCTTCCTTATTCTTTGGCTGATCTCGGGACAGAGTGGTTTCCGGAGGCATTATCTGAGGAAGGATCTCCCGAATGGATAGTCTGGCCCGGCGAACCGGCGGGAGCCGTTGCCCCTGAAGCATACGCCGAAGCTGTCAAGTTTCCGGCCCGGATCGAATCTATCGGCTGCGTGAAAATCACACCCTGGCTCCATGATGAAAAGGAGCTTTCGACCCGTTTGCAGGAACCCCCTGCCCGACCCAAGTCAGCTTCTTTCGTATTTAGAAGATTCGCTCTCGAAGAATTGGCCGCAGAGGGCCAACTTGGACGTCAGGGCGGGGAAATTGCCGCAGCCCTTGCCCAGCGGGGCTGGAAAACCATGGAACTGCGCTATCCAGCTCGAGTGACCTTGAGCGGCCATATAGAGTGCAGTCCACTGATTTCAGTCGTCATAACCTGCTACAACTACGGCCGGCACCTAAGGGAATGTGTGGAAAGCATTCTGTCCCAGTCCCTGCAGAGCTATGAAATCATAATCGTTAACGACGGCAGCACCGATGACAGCCAGGCAGTGGCCGAGTCTCTCATTGATGAGTCCTCCTCGAAAGCGATAAGAATCATTAGGCAGCCCAACTCGGGCAAACCCGCTATCGCCCGCAACAATGGGATTTCCCAGGCCATAGGCAAGTACATGCTCTGTTTGGACGCCGACGATAAGCTGTCCCCCGATTTTCTCCTCGAATGCGCCAAGACTTTGGAGTTCACTCCAGGAGTGTCCATTGCCTATCCGGATCAACAAAACTTTGGAGAGGTGACGAGGTTCGAGCCACATCCGGAGTACGATTTCACCACCTTGACGAAGTTCAACTACATCTGCTCCAGTGCGGCCATGTTTCCGAAAAGAGTATGGGAGATCGTTGGCGGTTTTTCGACGGACGTTGGATACGAAGACTGGGATTTCTGGATCAGTTGCGGAGAAAGAGGCTTTCACGGCAAAAGGGTGCCGGGAGCCATATTGTGGTACAGAAGACATTCTCAGGGGCAGTATTCCAAAGACAGGATCGCCGACCAGAAGATAAAAGCGCAGATCGTCTTAAACCACGCAGCCCTCTACCGGCCGGCTCAAATCAGATGGGCGGTAGGCGTACTGCGTGAAGATCCCTCGGCCGTCGCAATGGACGGAGGACTGGGAGTAATCCCGGCCATAGAGGAACAACATAAACCTGTCCCTGCAACACATCCCGCGGCCATGGAACCGGCTGGCGGCAACGGATCCCGCCCCATCCTCCACGCGCCGGCCACGAAAGTCCCACGCCATATCCTTTTCTTCATGTACGGCTGGCACGAGGAAGGCGGCGGCACCATCCTGCCGAGGCAGATAGCCAAGGCACTGGCCGCGCAGGGATATGAGCTCTCCGTGATCTTCACCGGTGCCCGGATACTGCCTGAAAAAAGAGCCTATCACGTAGAGGAGAGCAATGAGAACGGAATTCGTTTATTTGGGGTTTATAATCGGCCGGCCGTTTTCTACGATTTGGAAAATCCGCAGCGTGAAATAGACGACCCGAATATGAGGAGCATTGTCTCCAGATTGATTGCCCGCTTACAACCTGATATCGTTCATTACCACAGCCTGTTGAACTTCTCCATGGGAGTTTCCGAGGCGGTATCCCTGGCCGGGAGACCCAGCGTCTACACCTCCCACAACTATTGGCCCATGTGCCCGAGGATGTACCTGTTCCAAAAGGACCTCAAGCTTTGTTCGGGCCCTTCCGATGATGGCAGCAAGTGTGCCGCCTGTATCGGCAGGCCGGATAAGGCTGCTGATTACGCTCTGCGGGTCGAGCACGGCCGGCGGATGTTCGATAGGCATATTGGCCGCCACCTGGCCGTGTCCAATCGTGTGCGTCAACTTTTTATCGAAAACGGCCACTCACCTTCGCGCATCTGTGTGCTCCAGCAGCAGCCGGAAACGGTCGACCACATCTGGCAGCACATCGGCGCCTGTCGGATGCCGGAAAATTCATCAGCGCGCCCGCTTAAAGTCGGCTTCATCGGCAGCTTGCTTCCACAAAAAGGTATTCATGTTCTGGTAGCGGCAGGCGAGGTGTTTGAAGCCGGTCAGATCGAGATTCAGGTTTTTGGCAGTGGCCCTGCCACTTACGTCAAAGAATTGGAAAAAATCGACAGGAAAAACCTGGTCCGGTTTCATGGGCATTACGAACTGTCCCAGCTTCCTGATCTCCTTGGCCGTGTAGACTTGGTGGTTATTCCATCAGTTTGGGAGGACTGTGCGCCCCTGGTTGTCGCTGAGGCCCTTGCCGCGCGGGTTCCGGTCATTGGAAGCCGTATCGGAGGGATCCCCGATTTCATTCAGGAGGGGGTGAACGGTTTTCTCTTTGAGCCCGGTAATCCTGCAGCACTGGCAGGTACTTTGCGGCGGCTGGTGGAAAATCCGTCCCTGCTGCCGCAGATGCAGCAAAATATTTCCCCCGGCAAAGGTTTTAAGGGATATCTGGCTGAATTGCTCGATCATTACGGTGAGGTGGTATCATCTGCCGGCAATAATTCGTTATCTGCTAAAAACAGTGCCAGCCCGGAAAAACCCTTGAACGTGATCTGGGAAGGCTCCCAGTTTGTTTACCATTCCCTTGCCCTGATTAATCGGGAACTTTGTCTCAAGCTGATCGACGCCGGTCACAATGTCGCCGTGATACCTTATGAGAAGGACCAGTTCGGGCCCGGGGAGGCCCCACGGTTCCGCAAGATCGCCTCCTGCGTCAACAAACGTCTTCCTTGTATGCCTAATGTCCACGTCCGGCACCAATGGCCGCCTAACTTCGTTCCTCCTCCTTCGGGCCATTGGGTAATGATTCAGCCATGGGAGTTCGGACGGCTGCCGGAAGACTGGATCGGGCCGATGAGCGATCTGGTCGATGAAATATGGGTCCCAAGCAAGTATGTCCTCAAGAGCTATGTGGTGAGCGGGATACCTGTGGAGCGGGTCCGGGTGGTCCCGAACGGGGTGAACACCGATCTTTTTCATCCCGGGGCCGCCCCCTATCCTTTGCCCACTCGCAAGAAGTTCAAGTTCCTTTTCGTCGGGGGCACCATCTGGCGAAAAGGTATCGATCTGCTTCTCGAAGCCTACCGAAGTACCTTCCGGCGAGAAGACGATGTGGTTTTGATAGTTAAGGACATCGGCGTGGATTCCTTCTATAAAGGCCAGGGCATAGGGGACATTATCCGGCAGATACAAGATGATCCGGCGGCACCCCAACTGGTATATCTTACCGAGGTGATCGAGGAACAGGACATCCCGGGACTTTTTACCGCCTGTAACTGCCTGGTGCATCCCTACCGGGGCGAAGGATTCGGCCTTCCTGTGCTCGAAGCCATGGCCTGCGGCATCCCGGTCATCGTCACATCGGGGGGCGCAACGGACGACTTCTGCTTGCAGGAGTTTTCCTATCAGATTCCGGCCGGGCGAAGGGAGATAAACGTTGATGGCATGCGGCTGGCCGGAGGCTCCGGGTACGTGCTCGAACCCGACCTGCAGTCGATCCGGGACATGCTTCGGACGGTATATGAAAATCCGGCCATAGCGAACCAGAAGGCGCAAAATGCATTGGAACATGTAAGAAAGCGGTATACCTGGGATAACGTTGCCGGTCTGGTGCAGGACAGAATCCGCAGCCTGGTCCGGGAACCGATTCGCAGGCTGAACGCGCAAAAGTTGGCTTCCGGTATCCTGATCACACCCGCAAAGCAAGAGGGCCTAAGTCTTTCGGCGTAAGTCCCGGCAGGGTAGAGTAACCTGCTAACCGTCGGCGCTGAGGCCGCTGCGGTGGGGTAGGTCAGGCTGATGCTCGGGCCGCAGCAGATCGAACAGTGATTTGACAGGGTTGAAGGTGGCTACAGGGACTTCTATGAATACGGTTATCCATCGGGCCATGCCGCCGTTCCAGAGTCCGGGAAGTTCGAGGGCCTGTACGTCTGTTCCGTCTATTGATTTCCTGGTAATTATGACCGTCTTGGGATCGACGAATTTTCTCAGATCGTAAGGCTTTCCTTCAAAATCCCGCGCGCAGCATACGATATCGACCGGGTTGAAATGGGTGGATGAATTCCATACGGCGTTCTGCTCGGAGGAATTTAAATCCACCTGAGCCTTTTCGACTATCTGAACGGACAGGTTTCCATTTTCATCTTCGACCCAGAAGGGCGCTCCTCCAGGTTCGCCGGCGTTTGGGACCACGCCGCAGACTCGAATCGGCCTGTTCAACATAGTGAGCAAAAAGGAGCGCTTCTTTTCCGCAGGCCATATTTTAAACCCTGCGGGAAAGCTTAATAGAAGTTCGCGCGCTGCGAAACCTTCAGCCTCCAGGACCACATGGCTCGACTCCGGGTCCTGCATCCGGCGCAAGAGCGAATGAATTGTTTCCTGAATTGAGACCAGATGGCCGCCCAGCACCTTCTTCCAGAAGCAAACCGTCTCTTTGAGTCTGTCGGGAACGACGTTGTCCACGTTTTTTACATAGATAAGGTCGGCGTTGAGCTCATTTAAATTCTCGATCAGAGCGCCGTGTCCGGCCGGTCTGAAATGAAGCCGGCCGAGCCTGTCACGGAAGGGCAATCCATGCATATCCACGGCTACAGTATTTGTCGAGGATTTCTGGAAGGAAAAGGAAACGTCAAAAGTGGCGCAGTAACGATCCGCGTAACGGCGGCAGACGTGCTCCCTGATGGCCTGGAAGCTTGTCTCGTGTTCCTCCGGGATGGTGAAGTGCAGGCTGCACTTGCCGCTGTTGGCCCCCAGGTATGTTACCGACTCGGCAAGCTGCTCCTCGAAGGCGGTCCTGTGTCCGTCGGGGTAGGAGTGAAACAGGAGCATGGCTTTGGGAAGATTCCCGTAGCTGAGACCTCTTGGGGTTAGAAGATATTCCAGCAGAATTCTGAAACGGCCGTCGCGGACTATGTCATCCAGGATATATCCGTCGCAGGCCAGGGCCTCCCTCAAGTTGTGCACGAAAGGGAACCTGTCGAGCTTATCGACAAAACGCTTGAAGTCGCACGCGATCGAAACCCCCTGGTCCATTCTCTTTTGCAGCTCATCCCTTTCGAGATATTGGGGAAGATAGAAAATCTGCAGCAGAGACTGGAACATCCGGGTGGCCGCCCCGGACGCAGGAACGAATTTCATGAACCGGCCCTGCCTGGCAGCCGAGGAGTGCAATTGGATATATTCCCCTAAATCGGCATCGTCGATTTTTCGAACGCCGTCACCAAGGGTGCACGGTCTTTTCAGGCGGACGAAAAAATCGGAGCGCCTGAATATGTCAATCTGTTCAAATACCCTGGCCGTACTGATGCCCAGGGTTTTCATCTGCTGACGGTCCGCGTTGGTAAACCTGATTGTCATTAACTCGTCCGCCGTTTTCAATAAAGAATCAAAAACCGAAACGGTTCACCAAAGACCGTTCGTGTATCGAACCGGGTGCAAGCAGCATAGAGGAGACGGCATCAAGTTTTCACTAATGGAAATCCCCCCTGGGAAGGGGGGATTTTGGCTATTTCGCGATAAGGGGATATTTGAAATGCACTATTTTACAAAGACCTCTATCTTGGCTTTGGATTTGAACGTTTCTACATATTTAGGGAATTCCTGGGACATTTTTTCAGTCTTCAGGTGTTGTTCGATGCGGGGCTTGACTTCCTCAAAGGACATCGTTCCCGCTTCTTTAGTATCGGTCAGCCTTATTAGGTGATAGCCGAACTCAGTTTCCACGATATCGCTGGTCTGCCCCGGTTTCATCGAAAAAGCGGCGTTTTCGAATTGCGGCACCATCTGGCCCTTTTGGAAAAAGTTCAGGTCGCCGCCATTATCCTTGCTCGGACAATCGGAGACCTCCTTCGCCACCTTGGCGAAATCCTCACCATTCTGGATTCGTTTCTGAATGGCCTTGATCTTTTCCAGCGCTTTGGCCTTTTCTTCGGCGGAGGCTGTTTTATCCACTTTCACGAGGATGTGGCTGGCCCGCACCATTTCGGGAGTTTTAAATACGTCGGGGTTGCCATCATAAAAAGCCTTCACTTCTTCAGGGGTCACAACGATCTTCGATGCCAAATCCTTGTCTACCAATTTCTTCACGGCGAGCTGAGATGCGAAGTAAGCCTTCAACGCTGGTTCGGTCATATTCATCTGCTTGAGCGAGGCAGCGAAATTTTCAGGCGTAGTGCCCTTCTTCACAGCATCCAGTTGAGCATTCACCTCGGCATCATCGGCCTTGATTCCTCTCTTATCTGCTTCCTGTTTCAGGAGTTCACGGCCGATCAGGTTATCAAGAATTCTTTGCTTTAATGACTGCATTTCTTTTTCGTCAGGCTGGCGGCCGGTCATAGAGATCTGCCGGTTAAGCTGATCGACTCCCGCCTGATAATCCGACATCGTGATGGCCTTCCCGTTCACTATTGCTGCATTTTTATTAGCGGAGGTTGCGGCGTCCTTCGATGGTTTGTCGGCAGCTGAGGACAAGTAAAAGCCATACGCGGCCAAAAATACAAAAATTAACAATGCGGAAGCGATTAACCCAGCCTTTTTCATTTAGTTCTCCTCATCAAAAAATTCCCCACAGAGGCACTCTGCCGCCATGGGTGGCGATTGTCAGTAAAAGGGCCGAAAAGTTATTTTAGCGCAAGTATAGTCTTGAAAACACTTGGGAGTCAACAACCGTGATTGCAAAATCATATGCTGTTGGTATGCTTGCCGGTAGTTTGCCGCTCCGCTCTTCTTTAACTGCGCCTGTCTAAAAAAGAATAGGGCAGTCTCTTATTATGCAGTATAGTTGTCAGGGCGAAAACTCAGGAGAAAGTGCCTGCAGTGAGGAGAAATAAAGTGCTGGTCAGGGAAATCGGAGAGTTCGGGTTGCTCGGTCGCATATCGGGCATGCTTGCGGAGCAGGCGACCGGGGTAGTCAGAGGAATTGGGGACGATGTAGCCGTACTCGATACCTCCGGTCCGGAATACCTGCTCGCCACCTGCGATATTCAGGTCGAGGGTGCCCATTTCACACGCCGGGCCATTACCCCGTATCAGTTGGGGCGCAAGGCGGCGGCGATAAATGTGAGCGATATAGCCGCGATGGGCGGCGATCCGCGATGGGCGCTCGTCTCGCTTGCCATTCCCGGGAGCACGGAAGTCGGATATGTCGAGGAGTTGTATCGCGGCATGCGAGAGCAGGCGGCACTGGCGGGCGCGTCTATTGTGGGTGGTAATTTGAGCCGCATGAAATCCATCATCGTAGTGGACTTCACACTTCTGGGGTTAGTCGCGCCTGAGCGGCTCACACTGAGGAGCACGGCCCGTGCAGGGGACGCTGTACTGGTAACCGGCTCGCCCGGAGAGTCCAGGGCCGGTCTGGAACTGATCCGCCGGGAGGATCTCGCTGTGAGTTCTTCGAGCAGGCAGACGCTTCTGGAAAGACATCTGTGCCCTCAGCCCCGCCTCGTCGAGGGACAACTTCTCGCTCGTTCCGGCCAGGTCACCTCCATGATAGACGTAAGTGACGGAGTTATTGGCGATCTTTGCCATATTTGCAAATCCAGCGGCAAGGGAGCTGAAATCGAGGCTGCAAGCCTTCCGGTTAGCCCTGCGATTTGCGAAGCGGCCCAAGCGGCTGGTGCGGATTCGCTGGAATGGGTCCTGTCGGGGGGCGAAGACTACGAACTCATGTTCACTTCCAGCCCTGAGGCTGTTCCCGGTCTAAGAAAAATGTTGCTGGATGTGACCGGGACGTCATGCGCGCAAATAGGAAGAATCACAGCCGAAATCGGTGAGGTATGGGTTCGGCTTGCCGATGGAAATCGGATCGCCCCATCGGTAAAAGGGTGGGACCATTTTAGATGAAAATACCCAGAGCGCTCACTATAGCGGGATCTGATTCGAGCGGCGGCGCCGGCATTCAGGCCGACTTAAAGACTTTTTCGGCCCTGGGTGTTTACGCCATGAGCGCCGTAACGGCCCTGACCTCTCAAAACACGCTGGGAGTATACGGAATTATAGAAATAGACCCTGATTTCGTCTCGTCGCAGATTCGCTCCGTTGTTTTGGACATCGGAGTTGATGCCGTGAAAACGGGGATGCTCTCCAGTGCTGCGATCATATCGAGAGTCTCCTCCGATCTGAAGGACCTGGATCTCCAAAATGTGGTTGTTGATCCCGTAATGGTTGCAAAGAGCGGAGTGAGGCTTCTGAAGGCAGATGCGATCGAAGCCCTGGTTTGCCAACTCTTCCCGATGGCATTGGTAATCACACCGAATCTGCATGAGGCGGAAACCCTTACGGATATGCGGGTCGAATGCGCTGACGATATGAAGCGTGCTGCCGTGAAACTAAGGCAGTTCGGGCCCAAATATGTGGTCATTAAAGGAGGCCACCTGCAGGGAAACCCGGTTGACCTTCTCTACGACGGCCGAAATTTTCGTGAATACCTTGGACTCCGGTATCGTACACCCCATACTCATGGTACGGGCTGTACCTTCGCTTCGGCCATAGCAGCATTTATAGCGAGGGGATCATCAGTGGAGGATGCTGTCGGAGGGGCAAAAACATACGTAGCGGGGGCCATTGCCGGGGGACTGCCCCTGGGGCGAGGCCGTGGACCTGTACACCATTTTCATGAGTTCTACGAATTTAAGCAGGGACCTGGCAAGGGTTGTAATCCAAAATCGATTTCGATATAAAAGACATGCTTGGGGGAAAAATGAAAACAGGGCATGCGATATAATTTTCATTTTGCGCGTCAAGGGTCTTTACAGACGGCGGCGGTTTCCACCCCCGATACTTGTATAATCAAAACCAGATTCAGACTGGATTCGGCTTTCGGTCGAAAACTTATGACGCAGGAGCCCGGATGGCAGATCACGTTCGCGTACTGCTGATCGATGATGACCAGGAGGATTTCCTCTTGGTTTCCGATATGCTTGCCGAAGCGGAGAATACTAGATTCAAGCTTGCCTGGGTCCAGACATATGAGGCGGGGTTGGAGGCAATTTCCAAGGGAGAGCACGACGTATATCTTCTTGATTATTCTATGGGGTCCCATAACGGTCTTGATCTTTTGAAGACAGCCGTTGATGGAGGCTGCAAGGCGCCTATCATCTTCCTGACTGCGCACGGGAACTATGCGGTCGATCTGAAGGCCATGGAGGCGGGTGCATCTGATTACCTGGCGAAGGGCGAATTTACGGTTCCCATTTTGGAACGTTCGATCCGCTACTCGATAATGAGCAAGCATATCGAGGAAGAGCTAAA
The DNA here is from genome assembly GCA_049520035.1 of Syntrophobacteraceae bacterium. GTDB lineage: Bacteria > Desulfobacterota > Syntrophobacteria > Syntrophobacterales > Syntrophobacteraceae > SbD1. The sequence goes on from JBEKQE010000005.1 coordinate 41,025, forward strand.
GCAGCACAGGAGCAATCTCGAGGAACTTGTCAGGGAAAGAACCATTCAGCACACCGAAGCGCAGGCCGACGCCGAGAGGCGGGCGCACGAGGCAGAAGGGCGGCAGGCGATCCTGGAAGCCCTGCTCGAACACATTCCGGTGGGCATAGTTCTTGTCAACTCCCCGGAGCTCCAGGTGCAGGCGCTCAGCAGGTACGCTGTCGACATGGTCGGTCTCGCCGGTGGAAAACAAAAACGCAACCAGCCACTTACCGATCTGGATTTGTCCGTCGCGGACCTGTGGCCTGACAGCCCCGGTTTGCTGAAGCCGATAAGGGACGCCGCTCTGCGTGGCAGGATCGCGTCAAACCAGGAGCACGTTCTTAAGGGGCGCTGTGAAGACAACATTCCCGTACTGGTTAACGCCGGTCCCGTTAGAGATAGTTTAGGAAATGTAACAGGCGCGGTGGCCACCTGGAGAGATATAGGCGAATTGAAACGTATTCAAGAAGAACTAAAGGTCGCCCGTGACAATCTCGAATTGCGCGTTCAGCAGCGGACCCAAGAGCTCGCACAAACCTTTATGGAGCTGAAAGAATCCCGGGAAGAGCTGAGACTGCTGGCCTCACAGCTCCTTCGCGCCCAGGAAGACGAGCGAAAGAGAATCGCAAGGGAGATGCACGACAGCATCGGGTCATCGCTCAGCGCCGTCAAGTTTTGCGTGGAGAACGTGGCGGCGCAGCTCACTGAAAATCCTGAGGTCCGGAAAAGTTTCATAACACTGTCAAGGGCTATGGAGCAGGCGATTGATGAGTCCAGGCGCATCATGACGGATCTTCGGCCCTCGTTGCTCGACGATTTTGGAATAATTGCCACTATTGGGTGGTTTTGCAGAGGGTTTGAGAGTATTTACACCGATATCCCGGTTGAGAAAGATATCAGGCTTGAAGAGTCTCAAGTCCCGGAAAACCTGAAAATCATCATATTCCGGATCATTCAGGAGGCGATGAACAATTCGGCCAAACATAGCCGGGCCAGGAAAATATCTCTGGGCCTTTCACTGGAAGATGGATGTATTGCATTGCGCGTCAGCGACGATGGGGTGGGATTTGATCGGGCCGCTGTCGTCTCGAAGGGAGAGGGCGCCAAATTGGGTCTTACATCCATGCGTGAGCGAGCGGAGCTCTCAGGCGGAGAATTTGAGATTGAATCCATTCGGGAAATCGGAACGACGATCAGTGTTCGCTGGAAAATATAGCTGTTTGCGTGAAGCGGGAAGCGGGAAGCACCTCTGCTGAAAAGATCAAAGCCATTGCACGGGCTTACCCGGCAGCGTTCAGGCGAGAGAAACCCATTCCCGAAGGTCCAAACATAGAAGTCCCATTTTAGGAGCGATTAATAGGACAATTTGTTATACTGTCCATATTCCAAAAACACACTTGAGGATTGGCGCGGGTTTGCGCGCTGTGGAAAACCCCGGAAACTGGACAAGATCGCGGCGGTGCCCTCGATGAGAAGCCGCCCGCGCTGCTGGACGACATGGCGGCGATCATTTTGTTTTGAGCTTTTCACTTATGAGGGTGAAGTTATCTTTAAATGACTCATAGATTTCGCTCAGCGGTTTCCCGCCTTCCTCAATATCCAGGTCCATTTCCACCTGTTTGCCTGAGATATTGTCTTTTCTTTTTCCGTATTTGCTCTTATTGGAATTGACTATTTCCTTCTATACCTTCCATTCGTTTGTTTCTTCCCGCGCCCCTTGATCTGAACATTAAGCCTTCTTCCAGGATTCGCGGGGTGCCAGACCTCCAAATCCACACCTATGTCTGGATTGGGTTTCTCAGTTTCGAGACCAATCGATCTTAGGTGGTTCTGTACTTTTTGCTCTGCTGACTGGCCAGTGATATTTTGGGTGTTTATATCGTCACCTCACCGCAAGGCCTGAGAGCTTTAAGGCACTTTGCCAACGCCGGCCGTTTGGCGTTCGCTCCCAACAAGCATCGTCCTGCTTGTTTGTCTGTTCGGTATCCATGACTGTTAGCCAAGGGCGGCCAATCCCTTACGGTCAATAAGATCAAGAAGACGCTGTGCTGGGCCGCTCGGTTTCTTTTGTCCCTGTTCCCACTGCTGCACCGTCGTCTTGCCAATGCCAAGGATCGCCGCAAATACGGCTTGGCTGACGTGATTGGCCGTGCGAATGCGCCGAATATCCTCGGGCCGAAAGGGCCGCTTATGGGGCAAACAAAGCGCGTCCACCTTGCGCATGGTGATTTCGTCCATGGCTCCGGCCTTAAACAGGTCTTGCGCCATTTCATGGGCAATATCCGAAATCTCACTCATGATAGTACCTCCCATATCGAGCCTGCCGCTAAAAGCTCTTGAACTTGCTTATCGTTTCAATATCAAGGGGATATCGCCATGATAATCATTTCGGGCGGCATCAGGGGCGGTTCCGGCAAAACACGCGTCGCGACCGATCTTGCCGTTATCCGGGCAGGGCAGGGGAGCGACGTGTTGCTTGCGGACGCCGGCGAGGGCTTTCTCAGGACTGAGGACTGAGACGCTCCCTGCTTCTCGCTCCTTGCTTCCTGCTTCTTGCTTCCTGCCCCCTGCTTCTCGTTATTCTTTTTTGTCTCTTTGCGTCCTGCCGCGAAAAACGAGCCGCAAAGGTGTTTTATCCAGCCCGAAGCTTTCCCTGAACCTGTTTAGCAGAAAGCGTTCGTAGGAAAAGTGGATGCTGTCGGGGTAGTTGCAAAACAGAACGAACATTGGGGGGCGGGTCCCTGCCTGTGTTCCGTAAAAGAACTTGAGCCTGCGGCCTCGGACTATCGGAGGCTCATGTGCGCTGACAGCCTCCTGGAGCGCCCTGTTGAGGATGCCGGTTGTAATTCGACTACTGTATTGCCCGAAAACCTCGCGTACCGTAGGGAGCACTTTTTGCGCGCCTTTACCGGTGAGGGCCGAAAAGATCAGGACCGGGGCGAAGGGCATGAAGCGGAAACGCCACTTCAGATCTTCGAGAAAATTTTTCCGGGTTTTGGGGTTTGAGTCGAAGGCGTCCCATTTGTTTACCCCGATTATGCACGCCCGATAGCGTTCCTGGATATAGCCCGCGATGTGGAGGTCCTGATCGGCCACACTCTCGGAGGCGTCGATCAAAAGAACGCAGACATGGCTCTTGTCAATGCTTTGAAGCGCCTTGATTATGCTTATCTTTTCGAGCTTTTCCCGCGTTTTCCCCTTCTTCCTTATGCCCGCTGTATCTATGAGAAGGTATTTGCACGCGTCGCGCTCAAAGAGCGTATCAACCGCGTCTCGCGTAGTCCCGGGGATTGGGCTGACAATGACGCGCGGCGCGCCGAGAATTCGGTTCACCAGGGTCGATTTGCCTACGTTCGGCCGGCCGAGAATGGATATGCGGATTTCCGAAACCTCATCTTTTTCACCGGCTTCCAGGCTGGCGGGTTCAGGTATAAGCTCGACCATATCCGAGAGAAGCTCACCCACCCCAAACCCGTGTGCCGAGCTGATTGGGTAGATGTCCTGGACCCCGAGGGCGTAAAAATCGGCCAGATGACCCTGCTGCTCTGGGCCGTCTATTTTGTTTACCGAAAAAAAAATGGGCTTTGAGGTACGGCGGAGGATGTTGAGAAGGGCGGAGTCCTCGGGATGCAGCCCTGTTTTGCCGTCCCCCACGAAAAGAAGTATGTCGGCTTCCTGGAGGGCGTAGAAGATTTGCTCCCGTGTGCTCTGATCGAAAAGGGCATCGTCCCTGATGATGAACCCCCCCGTATCAACAACGGTGAAGCTTTTTTCGTCCCACACTCCACGGGCATAATTCCTGTCCCTGGTGACTCCCGGCAGGTCATCGACCAGGGCCCGGCTGCTTTTGCTTATCCTGTTGAAAAGAGTGGATTTGCCGACGTTGGGTCTTCCAACGATTGCAATTATCGCCATCAATTGCCGCCTTTTTTTAATATTTGTGTATCGATCAAGTACCTGTTTAAGGTTTTTTTACTCCCGTGTAAATGGCTGATGGCTGATGGATACGCTTGACAAAGGGCCGGCCATGTGAAATAAAACTTTAAATAAGTCGATCGATTGTGCCTGCAGTGGATGAACAGGTACCGGGATTATTGCGGGCTCTATACAGGCCCTCATTCATCCGCAGAGAAGGTTGCCATCCTTTATCAAAGGAGAAGTAAATGTACGAGAGACCCGAGGAGTATGCGAAATACTGGGTGGAACAGGCCATAGACTTTTACAGGTTAGTTGGCAAAGACGTCGCTTTGGCTGAGTTTTCCAATACCAACGGAATGTTTGTCCAGGGCGATCTGTATGTTTTCGTTTTGAGCCCCGCCGGGATCATGCTCGCGCACGGGGTCAACGACAAATTCGTGGGATTGGATTTTCTTGGCGTTAAGGATTCCGACGGCAAACCGTTTAACAAGGAGATTGTGGACAATGCCAAGAGTCAAATCAGTGGGTGGGTGAAATATAAATGGTACCACCCCAGAAGAAATAAGGTCCTCCCCAAACTGGCCTATTTTCAGAAAGAAAATGATTTGATCTTTTGTAGCGCGGTTTACAGTTACGAGGACTAGCGCGGCGTAATCTGTGAAGGGTGCGGACGCGCAATCCGTAATTTCGGCATTAACAGGAAAGAGCGTCCAGGACGGCCACCCGTGCGTATGCCTGGGTCTCCATTCGGGCGAGCAGTTCAGCGATTCTCATTTTTGCCAGGGTCACGGGACCGAAAACCCGCATGAAATCCAGGGCCGATTACGAGGAAAGCTATCTTGAACTTCCTTCAATTTCCACGAAAAAGTCAATGGTTTTCGACAATATTCTTAACTAATTTGATTCGGCGCTTGTTCGAGGGCCATTATCAGCGGTCCCTGTCATCTTCGTTTTTTGGAGAAATCAGCGCCTTGTAGAGGATAGCAGCTACTTTTCTTGGATCAGGAGGGCAACCTGGCGCCTTTATCGTATTTTCAATTTTTTTGTTGCGGCTGATGGCACACTCGCCCACGAGAATGGTGTGGCGCAGGTCGTAACGGGGGGTTACCTCAGTACCGGCGCACAATTCGGCTCCTCCGATTATTTCAGTACCGCTATTTTCTATACAGAATTTGAACAGGCTCGCCCAGAGGTTAAAACCACAGGCAGAACAAAGCCCGTTTCCGTAGGTGGGAATCCGCATACCCTTTACCGCAAACTTTTCAAGGATGTCCTCAAGCCAGGAACCGCAATATTCCAGCTTCATAGCATACCGGCCGGGATCTTCCCCGACAACGACAACGTCATCAAGGCGCAAACTCTCACCGGTCAACTTGGCAAACTCCACCATGTGCGGCACCTGCGCTGCGGAGTATCCCAGCAGAAAACTTCCCACCACATCGCAGGCCAAGCGGTCCTTGCCGGCTAGAATCAGCCCCAGTTCACGGACTTGGTTCTGTTTTCCCGTCGGTGTAGGGCCGATTTCGGTGGCCGTCAGCGCATCAACCACGTTCAAGTGACAGGGAATCAAGCGATTGAATTCGGCAATCGCCCGATTGAGATCGGTTTGTGTGTGACAGTTCTTTTTGGCCCTTGTGGACAGGCAGCCTTTGAGATTTTTCAGGCATATAGTGGTCACGGTCTGGTGGTGGGTCTTTAAGACGGGAGCATTAATGATGAAGTCTGAGTTGAACACCACATCGGCAATTTCGATCCGGACACCGTCCCTCAACGTGAAGACACGATGCGGGCCTTTGTTCATATCTACCAAGGGAATCCCTTCGTGTTCAGCCAACGTTTGCATGCCGCTCCACTGATAGGCGGATGCCGTGTTCAACTTGAGGGAGGGAAGTTCAATGGACCCTTCGGCAATGACCAGCTTACCCGCCCCCTTTTCTCTCACGATCCTGATAATTTCCTTCACGACCGTCGTTGATGTTGTGATGCCCTTACAGGAGATTTTGGAGGGTCCTCCCATGACCGCATTCGGTTTTATCAGGACGCTCATTCCGGGACGAAAGGCCTGCCAAGCGTCTGCTGCTTCCAGTGCCTCATCAAGGCTCCGAGGTCCGCTCCACTTCCACACTGCGACACTCATCCTCAAATCTCCGTCAACTGGTTAGAGTCTGGTTTGATTGAGCAAACGGGCGCCTTGATTGAGATGAGCATGTACACGGTCCGGCAGACACGATCAAATGGAGTCATCGGAAAAAACTTTCAGCCTATTATTCTCATCGCAAAAAGAGAATTCTTATCCTGTTGAAAGTTATGATCCCGATTCCCTTGACTAGATGATTACAAAGACAAACTTATACAATCCTAGTGTTCCCAAATAACTCAATGAGAAAGAAGATTGTATTGAATGAACAGCGACGCACCCTTGAGGGGGGAAAACATTCAGTTTTGCACAACTTATAAGCTTAAGAATATTCAGGGCCGGACTTACCGCCGAGGTTACGGAGCATGGACCCATCCTCATCTCTGCGGGTTGAGCGGTGAACACAGAAAGGCTTTCCATAAATTTCCCAAAGGCTGACTGTCGGAATTGATAAAGTTAACCGGGAAAATACAATGAAGAGTGGTGTGCTCCCATTCTCTCTCCCAATATCTATCCGGTCAGGCTTTACGTGAGGGCAGGGACAAAGAGGCAGTGGGATTTTTTGTAAGCATTCCAGAACTGGAATATCGAGCCCAGGGAGCCTGGCGCCAACCTTTCAATGACGATCTCACACGTCACGGACTTGCGGCTCCCAGTCACCAGGACCGGGAAACTCGTGACCACCCTATTGGGAGAAGGAGCAAAGGTGACTGCTCAAGTTCACCTTCTGTTTGCTCAATCCGAACTTTTTCCGCAGATTATTTCTGTGAAAGTCAATGCACTCTTTGGATACCCCGAGAAGCGAGGCGATCTCTTTGCTGGTTTTTCCCAGTTTCACCAACTCGGCCACCTGCATTTCTGTGCGTGTAAGGCTGGGGACCTTTGAAGAAATAATGCCTGCAAAGGATGAAGCGATGTCGACCATTTGGGATTCGATGATCTCGACACAAACCTTCTGTTCGGCATCCAATCGAGTTCTTTTCAGCCTCTCTATCCAAGGCAGAAGGGTTTGCCCCAAGTTAGCCAGCATCTGTTGTTTCTGCTCGGCTTCGTGTTGCGCCCTGAATTCCAACAATACTCTTATAGCGGCCTTCATATCTTCGACGCTACGACTCTTGGCTGCCAGGCTCTCCTCTTTTTGCAGCAGCGATTTCTTCATCGCCCTGCGCTCAGTGACATCAATGCAACACATGAGGCTGCCGGCCAACATGCCACACTGGTCGACGACCGGAGACAGGTGGACATCCCAATAGCTCTGGACATATTGTCCCCCCTTCAAGGTTTGCAGCTCGAAGTCATAGGAGGTTTTGCCCTTGCGCGAATCTATTACATGCCGAAACCATGGGGCTGAAGTTTCAAAGCTGCCGGGCTTGTAGTCGTAATGACACATCCCCAAAGCCTGTTCCACAGTGTAGGGCGTGTGCAGTCTGATGTACTCTGCATAGACTCGATTACAATTCTGCAGAACAAAATCCTCATTGAAGATTGCAAACCCAGCCGGCAATCTGTCTATGAACGGATGACTCATTAATTGTTCCCAGACCGCTTTTCGTTCTGCCTGTGTGCCCCCTAAAGCGCCTTCTTGAAGTCTGGTGACTCTTTTTTGGATTTCCTCATAAGAGAGCATTCCTGTCATGGGAGCCGCCTTTCTGGTTTGTGTGGTGCTACGTTTGAAACCCATCACGGGCCGTGAACCCTTGCCGGCCCGATAGATAACTGGTACGAGGATTGACCTCCATGTCCTGGCGGTTTGCCGCCACTGATTGTTGCTCGATTGCCGGCTGTACGAACTGGCGAAAATTTCCCCGCCCCTTGCCAAGCCTCACAAAGCATAGTCAAAACGCGCCGGCGGGGCGGAACAAGTTCTATGTGCTGACAACAATAGATATGTCTTGCCCTTACAATTGGTCTTGCCATGTGAATCTTAAAGTGGAGGAGCTCTAAGGGGATAACAATTGGAAGCTACAAAGATCCTGAAAGATGCCGAGCCGCCGCATTCTTCAACAACACACTCAGCCCCTGGCCACTTGTGAGACCGACGCCTGTACGCTGAAGTACCATCCACTCGTACGCCCGAACACATTGCGTGAATTTACCCTATCCAAAGCTGATCCACCTGTCAAGCTGTTTTTCCCGGCCATGAGTGATAAACATTTTGGAACCGTTAAGGAGCTACTTGTCACCTTTTCGAACTGCACGGGTGAGCAGACTCACGGCACAGGAGCCGGCATCCTCATCGAGCCGGCTTGCCGATAACCATCCCCGAGGGGTCAACAACCTCTCTCAGAATTTCCAATTCGTAATCGGTCCGCTGCGGTGTTTCCGGCAACAGATCGACAAACAGCATCTCGAAAGAGGTGTTTGCTATCACCTGCTCACTGGCGATTCCCGGGTGCAGGCTCTCTACGCACATTCGTTTGCTATCGGGATCGTATCCCATCAACGCCAGAGTACTGATGACTCCATACGTTCAGCTACCCGGCGGTAGACCGACACGCTCCCTAGGACCAGGCCCGGTGAGGCAGCCGGGTGTGGTAAGGAAGTTCAGCTTATCTGTAAATCTGCGCTTGTCGTGTGGAGTGATGATAAGGGTCTTCCCCCATAAGGACGCCAAGCCATTGGCGCTCCCACTGCCGGGCAGTCGTACTTTCGGTCGATTGAAATCCTTGCCGATAGTTGTAGGGTTGATGTTCCCATACATGTCGATCTGTGCGCCTCCCAAGTAAGACATCCTCTTTCGATCACGTGTTCCTTTCTACGTTCGAACGAAAACAGCCAGATGTAAATATTAGAAAAACAATAGGAAAATGTGAGGAAACTTCCTCCTATGAGTAAATTCCTGCCGGAAAACCATGGACATTAGGTCGTCATCTTCGGCTGAGCGTGCGCCAGCAAGAAAATTTTGTCTGGCCGGGATGGGTGGGCGGGATCACGATGCGCCAAAGGGCGTTGCGCAGCGTGCGGTGGCTGGAGGTCAAGTTGACGGTTGTTGGATCAAAGTCTACACGTCATAGTCGTCTTCGGGTTGGATACAGGATCAGCCTCCGTTCTGACGAAGTCGCACGGTTGTTGGCAAAAAGAGCAGCCCGCGAAGTGCAGGCAAGCTCCGTAGGAGGTTATGGGGAGTAGCCCGGCAATCAGGGTGATAAGAAATCGCTTTTTGAGGTTTTTTAGGGTTGCACCTGTCGTGGACGCTCTCGAGGACATTTACGTGCTGATTTGGTGGGAAGTGATGACAAAAATGATCGGGGGGTTATGACAGGCTCTTCATACCCGGGCCAGCTGTCATCGAAATCCTCCATAACAACTGGCCCGGATGCAGGCGCTTTCCCATCGAAAGGAAGTTGAACGTATACGATCTGCTCTGCGAGCTACTGGGCGAAATCATCCATGCCCATGACCAGAATGTCTCCTTGATGCCTGACCCAGAAATGATGTTCGTCGTAGTAGAGGTCATCAGGCATGTCGTACCCTTGTATTTGCATATGTTTTTCTCCTGTGCCGCTCCGTTATTTATAACCGCACTTAGACCACTTTCTTACCAAACAATTTGTGCAGCCCTTCAAAAGCCGCGGAGTATACTCCTTCAACGGTTTTGATCGCTTCGGCCTCAGGGGCATCCTTGGGCTCAAAAGTGGAATACCATTTCAATTCGCACTGCCCGGAACCCAGGTCTATTACTTCCACAGTGGCAAAGTAGTCTTTCAACGGCAGGGGGGAGGTCACAATGGAATAGCTCAGAGTCTTTGCCTGGCCATCGAATTTCTCCAGTTTCTCCACAATGGGAGGACCTCCGCCCTCGAGGGTGAGCGTCCGCAAAGCCCCTACGCCCGACCCTTCCAGGGTGCTTTTCTTGATAGCATCGATGAAAGCGGGGAGCCCGTTGAAGTCCCTGAGAACCTTCCACACCTGGTCTGCTGAAGCATTGATGCGAGTACTCATACTAACCTTGGACATGATTTCCTCCTTATTTCAGCATAAAGTGCATTGCATAAGCCGCCAGTAAACCGCGCCCTTAGCCCGACTCACCGGTGCGCAACATGGCATTCATGGCCAGGACGACCGGCGCCATGATCATGTGGAGCAGGTTGCTGAATGGAAGGCAGGCCACCAAAGCGCCGGTCACGATCGCGTGCAGGTACCAGATATATCCGTAAATTACCGGCAGCGCCGGATTATCCGCAAACAAACGGCTGAGAGCGTATCCCGAACCGGGTGGCCATTATGTCATGCCAATGCTCATTCCCTCCAGGATAAAGCCAATGACTACGATGCCTCCAAGCAGAAAGAGAGCCGGCCAATCCTGCCTTGGCAGGCCGCTGATGTCTTCGGATCGCACCTTGATCTTTCGAAGTGCTGTCAAGATGACGCCCGAAAGGATCATCAAACCACTGAAATCGAACAAAAAAGCGCCGAGCGGGTGATGACGGGCTCTTCATACCCGAGCCAGCCGACATCGAAATCATCCATAACAACTGACACGGATGCAGGCGCTATCGGTTTTCTCTCATGAGGATCCGGGGGCTTTTTCCACAACCCCTATCACTGGCCAGCAGGCCTTTGGCCAAATCACTCGAGCGTAGCCAGTACCGCCTTGGGAACATCGAGCATATCAGTTGCAGGCACAAATCGTCCTCGGCCTGCCCTGGCAATTCTTGCTGAATGCTCAGGAGACCCCCCGGGAAGGTTGATCACATGAAGTTTAGGAAACTTGGCCGCCAGGGCGATCGGATCATTGCCAACGTTTTGCCAGCCGTCCGTTGCGAGAATTCCGATCCTTTGTTCCAGGCGGGATCTTTGGATCTCGTGCAAACCCGCTGAAAGTCCCAGACCCAGGTTGGTGCGACCTTCGGGCAGCACATCCAGGACCTCACGAATGACCTGATCAATAGGCATGGCCTGATCAATGCGTTTCAGTATCTTGGCTTTTTCAGAAAAAAGCACGACTCCATATTCGTCTCCATAGTCCAGATTGATCGCCAGCGATGCTACGGCAATGGCTGCCATGGAAAGCCTTGCACCCTGCATCGAGCCTGACGCGTCCATCATCAGAATCACCGCCTTCTTTCTCTTTTTGCGGTCGAGCACGAAGATATCGTCGTAGGACAGGTATCGACGTTCAGTCAGGCTCTCCACCGTCTTGTCGAGTGCAATCTCGTCTCCCTGGGAGTTAAACGGCGTTACAAAGACGTCACCGGTGGGACGACCTTTTCTCGCGATTTCACTCTTCGAGACGCGATGAATCATTCTTAGCATAAAGTGAATGAACTGTCTGCGAGTCGCGTTGTCCAGTCGATCCCACGTCAAGGTCAACAGCTTCCTGAACAGGTCAGGGTTATAAGTTTCCCATTGAGCGAGTAGGATCCCGTAATTACCCAGCATGTCGCCCACGCGTATTGAATGATCTTGGGCGAACTCAACGAGGGACTCGATCTGATTACCCTGGATCATGGCATCGATTCGCAGATCCATACGTGCGTATTCAGATCTGCTTCGAGGTGTTCGTCCGCCGATGGTCCCGGACTCAGTGATCAGAGGGTCTTCAATTCCATAGTTTTTTTTTTGGCTCCTCGTAGTCCGAAGAATATGTCTTCCACGATTTGCTCAGGACTCTTCTCAGAAATCTCGTATAGCCATATTCTGTTCCTAAACGCCATCATAACAGAATTGAGCAGCAGCTTTTCCAATGCCTGTCCGGCTTCTTCCGTTTCGACAACATCGAGGATTCGCAAAGCCTGACGGTAAATTAGGACCATGTCGATACTGGCTCTCACGGAAGCGCCCAATTTAAGATCAGGGTGTTTTCGGCTCCCTCTTGCCATGTCGACGGCAAATTCAATCAGGTCCTCAGCACCTTCACCGGTGACTCGCTTGACGATCTCGATCTCCTCATCTCTCGACTGGTATTCCATCTTGAAAGAACAAAAGCGATCTTTCAGGGCTCTGGAAATTCGGCTGATCCCGATGTCGTCGAGGGGATTCAGGGCGGCGATAATACGAAATTTCTCATGGGCTTCCACAACTCCCAGCCTCGGCACCGCCAGTTTATTTTCAGACATGACGGTCACGAACACGTTGGTTGTCTCGTCAGGAAGTCTGTTGAATTCCTCTACATACAGGTACATGCCTTCTTTCATGGCGAGCAGGAGCGGGCCCGGATAGAAATGCTCGGGGCTATATCCTCTGGAAAGAGTCTCTGCAGGATCGAAATAGCCAATGAGTTTCGAAGTGGTCAGGTCGCTGTTACCTGTAACCAAACAGAAAGCCGCTTCGCTACATTCCGCGACCGCCCTCAGAATAGTGGACTTGGAAGTTCCGGGCGGTCCCTCAAGGAACAGGTGCCTCCCCGCCGCAAGTGAGGAAACTATCATGAGGATCTCGTCCTTTCTTCCCACTACCCTATCATACACAGCCTCAAGCAAATCCGACATGCTCACCTCTCCTTTCAGCACTTCCTGAACTCGGGCATCTGTTCCTTCTGCGATCTGGCGATGGCGGACAAAAGATGGAACAAGCCCTCCAGATCTCGCCGGTCTATCATTTCCACCGGCGAATGCATGTAGCGCACGGGCACACAGAGCATGAGCATCGCTATCCCTCTGGCCAGGAAGTGTTGGCCGTCCGTATAACCTCCCGTAGGCCCGAATTGGACAGAGATGCCATGGCGCTCAGCCAGGTCGATCGCCCACTTTGCAAGTCGCGGCGTCGAAATAGAGCGGTGGTCCATTGACCTGATAACAGGGCCTTTTCCCAGAACACACGGACCATAATGCCGGGGAACACCCGGGACATCGGCGCTGGCAAACGAATCGACAGCGAACATTACATCCCATGCATTCCTGACCGAGAGCGCTTGCCCTCCGACGGCCCCTATTTCTTCCTGGACCGTCCAGGCAAAAGTTATCCCTCTGTCCAGGTCAATCTTCGAGACCTGTTCGAGCAGTTTAACTAACAACGCGCAACCAAAACGATCGTCAAGACCTCGAGCGGCGTATCTGTCATTATTGAGCACGATGAAGTCCTTTCTGAACACTACGGGATCGGTGACCGCAATGCCAAGATCTTCGGTTTCCTGTCTGGAGGAAGTGCCGACATCGACGGCAATCTCATCCCAGGTGGGGATGTGACGATTCTTTTCATAATCCTCCAGACCCGACATCAAGTGCGGGGGTCTTATGCCGATAACCCCCGGAATTTTCCTGCTGTCGACAATGATCTCGACTGCCCGGCCGAGAAGCAGCCTGTCATCGAGGAGTCCGACCTTGCGAATTCTCAGAAATCCGTCAGGCTCGATGTAGCTGACCATCATCCCGATTTCGTCCATGTGTGAGGCAAAGAGCATTCTTGGGTATCCGGCGCCCACCGACGCCGTGACATTGCCGATAGGGTCGACCTCTACCGCAGCATAGGACTGAATCTTTTCAATTATAAACTCCCGTACAAGGTTTTCGTATCCTGAAAGACCTGGGAGGAAGATCATCTCCTCTATCAATTCTCGCATGACCCCTTTCACCGCCTTTAATCCGAAGTCCCATTAGTAAAAAAACGTAATATATCGATATGGCTGATAAATCGAATCGCCATGACTATTACTGTCTGCGCTACGAGCTTGGCTCCGAGCAAATCCATGGCGCGCTGTTGCAGGGGAACGGGTTGTGCGATCTTTTCAAACCTCACGGGATCGCGGATGATCGGTTTGACTCCAACCGTGCTCCTGGCAATGGTGGCAATATCGGCAAGGAGGGTGCGGAAGCTACGAACCGGCAAACCATCGTCGGTCAGCTTCGTTCTGGCCGGCGGCATATCCCGCGGATCGGCAGTCGGGGTTATAGCAGGCACACCGCCTGGCTTTTCGCGACCTCCAGGGGCTCGCGTTTTTCTCCTTCGGCGGAAGCATTGGCCGCCCTTTTGTTGCCGGATCAGTTGTAAGCGATCCAGCTCTGAAGCGACAGCAGCTTTACGGTTACTTTTGAGTCAAAATGGCCTCGAACTGGCTGCCATCCGTGAGACTTTTTCCTTTGATCAGGAGGGTTGGGGTTAGCTTAGTTACTTTCGACGCTTCCCCCGTAAGGATTTTTCCACGAATGATTTCTGCATTAATTATGTAGCCCACTGCCACTATGGAGAGAGTGTGCCCGTCTCTGACGGCCGAGAAGGAAACGCCTGATGGTTTTGCAACGTCTGTAAATGTTCCGCTAAGAAGGCCCAGGTCATCGCTTTCCGTTTGGAAGCTGATGCTAAAGACGTTTGGAGGCGATTTCACGACTCCGGCCGTGGTGACCGAGATCATATCGCCAGCCCATGTTGTTCCTTTCAAAGGTGTGGGGCCAGCCGCAAAAGCAATGCCGGCAGCTGAAAAAAACAGGACCAAGAGCCCAACAACGAACATGTTTCTGGTTTTTGTCATCTCAAAATGCATTCCACTCCTCCTTCTTAGATTGTTGTAAGTTTCGCGACCTATGGGATACTCCAAGGATGGTTTAATCAACTACATTTAGTAAGCTGTACCCCATTGTCAAGACTACAAATAGGTCTTTGGCTCAAGCCGGCAACGGGGGAACTTTGGCTGTTGCGCCCTGACAGGGCGCAACAGCCATGCTTGTCGATCTTAATACAATTTTCCAATCGGAACTACGAGGCGGAGGTTGAATGTTTCACCGCCGACATCGCATGGATCAACTGAAATGGATTACCGGTTTGATGATCTTGTCCTCTTTGGTTCTCATCATTTCGAAGGCCTTGGGCACTTCTTCGAACTGGAAATGATGCGTGCTCATTTTGGTGGGGTCTACACGACCCTGTTTAATCAGCGTTAGCAATCTCCCCATCCGCTCATTGCCCCCCGGACACAGGTGTGTTTTAATGGTTTTTTGGGCCATTCCCATTCCCCAGTCTACTCGGGGAATTTTCACGAATTCGCCTTCTGAATGATACCCGATGTTGGACACGGTTCCGCCCGGGCGTGTGACTTTGAAGCAACTTATAAAAGATTCCTCGGCGCCGATAGCTTCTATGGAAGAGTGCGCGCCTCTTCCCCCCGTTAGTTTCATGACTTCTTCAATTACATCCTGTTCCTTGTAATTGATAGTGACATCCGCACCGTATTCTTTTGCAAGCTCCAACCTATGAGGAATAGCGTCTACGGCAATGATCAGACCGGCTCCCAGTAACCTGGCGCCCGCAGTTGCCATCAAGCCGACCGGACCCTGGCCGAAAATGACAATCGAGTCTCCCAATCGGATATCAGCGTTCTCAGCAGCCGCGAATCCGGTCGACATCATGTCCGTTGCATAGGCCGCCGCTTCATCAGACACACCATCTGGAATCAGGGCCAGATTTGCTTCGGCATCGTTTACATGAAAGTATTCAGCAAAATTCCCGTCCTTTTGGGCAACGAATTTAAATCCACCCAGAAGCGCCCCGCATTGTGACGGAAATCCTCTTTGACAGTCCGCGCATCTGTAACACGGCGTAACAGCATTAACGGCCACTCGATCTCCGACTTTATAGCCTTTGACAGCTACCCCGAGTTTGTGCACTGTTCCCACGGCTTCGTGGCCTAGACCTTTGTCTATGATTTCCCCTAGACCTCCCGCCAACGTGTGCACGTCGGATGTGCACACCAGCGCAATCGTAGTTTTTACCACCGCATCGTTCGGGCCTGGTTCCGGAATTGGCCTTTTCTTAAATCCCGCATCGCCGGTTTTGTTCATTACAAAAACTTTTTGTGTTTGCATAATCTTTCCCTTCTCTCAAGATTGTCGAAACTAAATAGTGATCGACGTTACGACGATTGTTGCCACACTGCGTTCCCTGCGCTTTCCCTTTTCAAGTTCGCCGCACGGGCCCGCATTCATCGAAGCTTGAACACTTTACACTTACATTAAAGCCTCCGGGCTTTGCCTCGCTTCTCGTCAGGGAACGAATTTGTGCACCACGTTCAAGATAAGCGTACCCACTGCAATGGCGGCCGCTGGTGGGTCGACATGGTTGCTTCCGTGGTTCCAAAACATGCGGGCCATGAGATCTTGCAGGAAAGTGGCCAGAATACCTACTATGCCCGCAACCAGGATATTCCCGAAGTACAGATAGGCCAGGGCGGCCAGAATTGATTGACAGTGCCAAACCGGTACTTTCTGAATCTCACCCTGGAGATCGATCGTCAGGGTCCCAAGCTCCAGAGCTATCAAACTGACGCCGGCGATTGCCCATGACATGACCAAGGGAACCACGAACGCGCCGGCTGCGGTGATTTTCCCGGCGGCCGCCATTGGATCAAGGACACCTTTACAGCAATAAACCAAGGCACCCGAAAAAAGTCCCACGGCAAGTCCGAAAATAACCTGCCTGGAAGGGACGTTCATCCACGGGATCCATTGGCATTTGTAACCAAAGTAGCCACACTCCTTGATGGATTCCGATCTCCCCCAGGGTGCTTCCCTGAAGAAAAACAATCGAGCCAAAAAGGCAGTGAGCACCACGCTCATGGCGATGTCATCAAACATATTGATGACGGGGATCTTGACCAATATCTGGAGCAGTCCATGACCGACCAGGGCGGTAATACCGCCCACCAGCAGCACGTCCCAGGAGGTGTCCATCAACGGCGAGAGAATGTCTTTGGCCCCTAGACCTAATACCGGCTTCGCCAGATTCTTTTTAACTGCGACGGCATATGTCACTGCCGCAACTCCAGATGCGAATCCTCCCGCATGAGGGCCGAATACGGGCCCGATTCCAACCTGCAGCAAAAGAAAGTCGGACCCGCCGCTTAAAACCAAAACAGAACCGAAAAGGACGATGAGTGCGCAGAAAACGAAGGCTAACAGCCCTCCCAGCGAAGCACCAAGAAGGCCCCCCCCAAAACAGATCAAAAGCGTGTTAACACTCCAAGGTTCCATTATTAACCCCTTTTCTGTGATCGACATCACGATGATTGTTGCCACACTGCGTTCCCTGCGCTTTCCCTTTTCAAGTTCGCCCCACGGGCCCGCATTCATCGAAACTTGAACACTTTACACCGCGTACCGGCAAAGCTGCTCCCCACCGTCAACTTTGATCAGGTCTCCATGGATATAACTGGACTCATCAGAGGCCAAGAAGACCGCCAGGTCGGCAACGTCCTTTGCTTCTCCCCATCGCTTTAGGGGTATGCTTTCAACAAACAGTTTGTCGAAGTCTTTATCATCGTAGAACGCGCGGGTTAAAGCAGTCTTGCAATAAGTGGGACAGATACCATTGACACGGATTTTGTCTTGACCGTACTCAATGGCCAGGCACCGTGTCAGATTTGCGGCTGCACCTTTCGAGGTGTTATAAACGGATTGTTTAGGGTGTCCTCCCAAGCCGGCCGTAGAAACAATATTGATAATGTTACCCCCCTTACCTTGCTTTAAAAACTGTTTGACGGCCTCTTGAGCACCAAAAAAAGTCCCTTTAACATTGACGTTATAACATACGTCCAACTCTTCTTCTGTCATCTCGTGCAACAGCTTACCGCCTCTATAGATCCCCGCATTGTTCACCATGATATCCAGCCTCCCGAACTTGTCGACGGCAGCTTTAACAAGAGATGCCACATCACTAAGTTTGGTCACATCGCATTTAACAAAAAAGGCCTGTCCCTTCGCGTTGCGGATAACATCGTCTGTGGGTACTTTCAGATCTTCCTCAAATCCCCCTGCATTAGCTTCCCTGTGAATATCAGAGCACACTACCTTTGCGCCATTACGGGCAAAGGCAATCGCTATCGCACGGCCAAAACCTGAGCTAGACCCTGTGATGACCCCTACTTTGTCTTTTAATCTGCTCATTTCTTCTCCTCGTGTCTTTTAATGGTTGCGGGGATTGGCTTACCTCATACATCACCGACAGATACCTAAATCGAGCGATTCCCTTGCAGGTAAGTCACGGTGGTCATTCCGGCCAAGAGCTTGAATCCAGGAGGTTTTTCTCCACCGTTGGATGTCCGATTGCGCTCGCATGACGTCATGTTACCGACAAAATCGCCCGATTTAGGATACCTGCAGCAAATCCTATGATTTGCCTCGCTTCTTGACTTGAACAGTGTCGGTGATCACACAGCCTTCAATTTGCCACCGGGTTTCCTCATCCCCATCTTTTTTTTGAACTCGTCGGGTGAAATAATTTCTCTTCCCATGAGTTCGATAATCTGCTTGAACATCGTGTAATGTTGGAGATTAGACTCTATTTGTGCATTACGATGCGGCCACATCCATACGGTGTCTTCCATTCCGATGCGGATGTTCAGGCCCAGCATGAGCGCAAAGATGGCCAGATAGCTGGACGCCCTGCCCGAGGCGCACACTACGATCTCAGAGTCTTTGTCGATCTCCTTGATGCGGTTCACATAATGCATCAGTACCTCGACCATGGCTTTTGGGTTCTGCATTGGGGATCCGCCGGGCAAGGTGGGAAGGATAATCCAATAATAGGGTTTCTCAAGCAAGCCCGTCTTGATCAGATACCTGTCGGCGTTGTCGATGTCTCCGTCGCTGTACACCGCGACCTGCACTTTAACGCCAAGCTCCTGGCAGATGCGCGTCTTTTCTATCATCACATGCGGAGGTTTGACAAAAAGAGTGTCGCCGCAGTAAGCCGCGACAGTATTGACAGGGGTCTGGTCGAAGAGACCGTCCTGCAGGCACTCAAGCATTTTTGCCCATTCCCCTTTCTGGAAGGGCACCATACACCCGCATACGATCCTGTCCGGATATGCCTTCCTGCAGGGGTCGATGACATAGTGGAAGAGTTCCGGATCCAGTACGTTATACCCATTTTCATCTCGAACATGGATATGGATGTTCGGCGCCCCGGCCTCCAGGCAGGCAAGGGCATGATCCTTGATTTGCTCCGGCTTGACCGGATGCCTCGGGTTACCTTTCGTGCTGTAAAACGCTCCCACAACGGTTTGAGAAATGAAGACCTTTTTAGGGATATCCCATGCCGGTTGAACCTCCACACCTAACCCGAACTTGGTGCCGTGAGGATCGACAATTTCCGGAAGGCCGTAAGGGATCCAGATACACTGGAACTCTTCATGGCCTCCCAAAGGATTAGGATCCTTTTTCCACTCATTCACCCATTCCCAATTGACTTTATCAGCCATGTACGTCGCTCCTTTCCTTCCATTGGCCAAACAAGTGTTGGCCGGTGTTGTGATTGACCGTCGAACACTATCCATCACCTGTTCCTTTCCACTCTACATTCGAGCGAAAACAGCCAGATGTAAATACTGGAAAAACATTAGAAAAATGTTAGGGAACTTCCTCCTATGAGCGTATTTGTGCTGGAAAACCGGGGACATTAGGTCGTCATATCTGGCGGAGCGTGCACGGGACAGAAAATTTTGTCTGGCCGGGATGCGTAGGCGCAGTCATACCCCAAGGGGCGTTGCGCAGTGTGCGGTGGCTGGAGTGTCAAGAGTTGACGGTTATCGGGTAAAAGTCGCCTTTAGTCGCCTCGCAGATGTTCTTCATCTCTGCCCTCCGCGCCATTTGGAAGTATTTCTCGAAAACTTTGCGCCCATATGCGTGCTATGTGGATCCCGCTTCCAGGCGTCTTTACGCTCTGGAGTGCAGGATGGCTCTTACAGCAGAACCGGAAGTATGGGCGGGATTCCAAAAAAAACGAGCTCAAGCCACATCTGAGAAAGCTACGGTGCAAGCATTATTGAGCGAGGACCGCCACGTCGCCCCAGGGCGAGGTTTTCAGCCCAAAGGGCAGAAAAAGCATGGCCGCGCTTCGCAGGGCGGTTCTTGAGGAACTTTTTCGGCAGATCTTTGGAGACCTCTCTCGCATACGAGATGGGACTTAAATAATAAGGTAGTACTATATAGCGCGGCGTAAACGCGGTTTTTACAGGTTTAAAAATTTCCCCCAAGCAGCGAAGTTGGGCCGTGCTCCCCCTTTTACTACAGGGTGGGGGGGCGGTAACACCTCGAAGCTAAATTGACAAAACACCGGTTCGAAGCCAAAAACGCTTCCGGGCAGGAAGTGTGACAAAACAAACAGGCAAAACGCGAAACTCGTTTTGCCTGTTTGTTTTTTAGCGGTCCCAGGAGGAGACACGATGTTTGTTTTCGCTTTTCTACATTGGCGTACGAGGCTTTTTCCCTCGCGCCTCATGAACCTCCACCGGCTTTCTGGAGAAAGGAGTACGCCATTTGTAAATCAAGTCGATTGCATCGCTGGGACAGCCAAGGACACAGACTTCGCACACTATGCACCGAGCGGGCTCAAAGCTCAGCGTCTTGTTTTCCTTATCGATGGAAATCGCATCAGCGGGACATCGGAGAGCGCACACACTACAAAGCGTACACTTGTCATCATTAAAGACAACGTGGCCTCTGGCATTTTGGAAAGACTCTCGCACCTGAATCGGGTAGAGCCTCGTTGCCGGACCATCCAACAAATTCCTAAGGACGGTGGGTAACATCACAGGCATTGGTTCATATGCTCCTTTTGGTTTTTTATCTCTCCGTACAAGAGATGCATGGATCAATGGAGAGGACATTAACCGGCACATCCGCCAACTGACAACCCGGCAACAGGACCAAGACCGCTGGAAGATTGGCATAGGTCGGCGTGCGTATTTTCATGCGTTCCAATTTGCGGGTGCCATTTCCCTTAGCATAGTAAAAGAGCTCTCCCCGTGGGGCTTCAGTGCGCATGACCGCCTCATTTTCCGGAGGATTGCCTTTCACCTTTACAGCTATGTCACCTTCCGGCAACTTTGACAGGGCCTCCAACTGCAGATCGATTGCCTGGAAGAGTTCCCTGGCTCGGACCGCCGCGCGTGCATAACAGTCCCCTGCACTTTCCACTATCGGTTCGAAATTCAATTCCCCGTATGCATGGTATTTGGTCAAGCGGACATCTTCGGACACCCCGCTTGCCCTGAGCGTTGGACCGACGCAGCCAAGTGAAATGGCCTGCTCTTTGGTGATGATCCCTACTCCAACAGTCCTTTTTTTGACCGTGTAGTCGCCTATAAGGGCCTTTATCAAGGATTTGCTTTCTTTTCGCACCTCCGCAAGAACACTGACGATCATCCTCTTCTGCTGTTCATCGATATCCCGCCGCACGCCGCCAACAATGTTGACAGACTGGATAACCCTGTGCCCGGTAGTCTGTTCAAGAAGATCGAGCACTTTTTCCCTTATGCGCCAGAACTGCATGAACATGCTTTCGAAACCGAATGCATCGGCCAACAATCCAAGCCAAAGGAGGTGGCTGTGGGTACGGGCCATTTCAGACCAGATGGTGCGCAGGTAATTGATCCTGGGGGTCAATTCGAGCGGCCACAATCTTTCCATTGCCTCAACTACGGTTGCGCTGTGCTGATAGCTGCAGATCCCGCAAACGCGCTCGCAGAGGTAAATATTTTTGGCATATTCATTTAATTCGCAAGCCTTCTCTATGCCTCGATGGCCGTAACCGATAACCGG
>JBEKQE010000006.1:0-60994 GCA_049520035.1 Syntrophobacteraceae bacterium
CGGCAACAAGGACGTCACTCCAGAGGAAGGGAAGGCAGCCTTCCGTGAGGCGCTCAAACGGGGACGGCCGAAATCGGAGAGAACGAAGGTCGCCACGACTATCCGCTTCGATGATGATGTGCTGGCCGCGTTCAAAGCGACTGGACGCGGATGGCAGACGCGCATGAATGATGCTTTGCGCGAGTGGCTGAGGAAACATCCCGCCGCATGACCTAAGAAGCGGAAGCTAGAAAGGGATCTCGGGGTGGGAAGGGTGTAGAAGCGCAACCCTTCAGCCTGTTTTTAGCATTGACCTTCAGCCTAAACCCCTTCAGCCTGATTTTTAGTAAGCCCTTTTCTTCTCGAGGATCGGCTTGTTCTTCCACTCAGTCCTCTTACTTCGTCCTCCGTCTTCCGTTCTCCGTCCCCAGTCCTTTTCCTTGATCTGCACATAGAAATATTCTGGACGGCCCACCGCGCAACACCATATAGAGGTAATTTAATCTGGTCTAGCGGGACTGGCTGTGCTCAAGCGAAGATTCAGCAACAATTAAGAAACCTTAATCACGGGCTGTATAAACTGCGTTTTTGCAGTGTAGAATCGGTGAACTGGAGCGGGGCAGTAGTAGGCTAGGATGTCTTCAGGATGAAATGTCCATCGTCTTGTTAGAACGTCACTCATCATCAGTAATATTGCCGAAATTCGCGGCAGCCTGATCGTCGTCACATTATGAACATCGCCTAGAAAACATTCCGATGAGGCAGCCGTAAGCCAGGGAAAAGTAATTGCACGCTGTAGATTTTCGCGGCAGGGGTAGGCCTTGCCTGAGACGAATAACAAGCCCCGGGCAAGACTCGCCCCAACCAAGTATCCGACGTGGAGTAATCGGATAGGGCATCAGGTTAGATGAGTGCGGGACAGAAAACATCATAGAAAAGCAGGTCTTCAGCGACATCAGCTATCTTATGTTTCTTCCCTTTCGGAACCCTGACAATAACTCCCGGCTCGAGGCTAAAGTCCCCCACACCCTCAACCCACATGACGGCTTTCCCCTGCAAGGGAAAAAGAATATCGTCCTGACTCTGATGAATGTGCTCGGGGACTTCCCTGCCCACCGGCACATTAACCAGCATGCAGGTGACGTTCAGATTGTGCTCTTTTGAAGAGATAAGGGGCTTTATTGAAACTCCGGGGGCAACCGGGTGGGGCGCCCACGCAATTTCATCGACTTTTCTATTGATCTCCGTATCCAATTCCATATCTCCTTTCTCGAATGGGCGTAAGATGTGAGGTCTGTCACTTAGTTCCGCGCGGCGACCGGTCCGACGGTTGAACTTGCCTCAGGCTTTATCGGGCCATAGGGCAGGGAATTTCCCCTCACCTCCGGGAAGAATCGGAATCATCTGGAATAATGCACCAACTTCTGCAGTCTACATCCAAACTGCATGCTGAGATTGGATTCTTACCCAAAAAATCTTTGGTGCACTCCGGAAGCGCCGACAACATACAATTTTCCCAATAGAATATGCAAGTTAGACGTGCGTGGAACTGGTTTTTGTGATTTTCCGACACACCTCCTCCCACAGTTGGTTAAGTTGTCCCCGTCACGCCAGGTTGCAGGCTCAGGAGAATAGAATGCCGTAGTACCGGCCTAATGGGAAAGCCAATGCGTGGGACAACATGCGGCATGCTTCCCTGCCGTCGGACGAACAAAGTTCTGCCGCTGCGTGGGACTCGAGTGCCGGTCGCCGATGATGTGGCTTAACCCCTTGAAAGGCTCCTGAGGTACAATGAAACCCCCGCGTCGCATTCTTGCACCGTATCATGCCGACGCATAAACAGCCGTTGCCGCCTCGATGGCGCCCGGCCGGGTTTTGAAGCCCTCGGCTTTCAGCACGGCTTCCAGCGCGGCCAGGAATAGGAACACGTTCCTGCGGCGGCAGGAATGGCCCATCAGCCCGACGCGCCAGACCTTGCCGGCAAACTGGCCCAGACCTCCGCCGATCTCGATGGCAAAGTCGCTCAGTAGCACCTTGCGCACCTTAAGATCGTCTACACCGTCCGGGATCCGAATGGCGTTCAGCATCGGGAGCCGCTCCTTCTCGGGTACAAGCATCGAAAGCCCCATCGCTTCGATCCCGGCTACCAGGGCGCGGTGGTTCAGCCAATGCCGCGCAAAGCGCGCCTCGAGCCCTTCCTCGGCGATGATTCGCAGTGCCTCGCGAATAGCGTAGACCATGTTGACCGGCGCGGTGTGGTGATACTTGCGCTGGTTGCCCCAGTAGTCACGTATCATGCTGAAATCGAGATACCAACTGACCACGGGATGCTTGCGCTGCTCGACCGCCTTGACAGCGTCGGCGCTGAAGGTGACCGGAGCAAGCCCCGGCGGGCAGGAAATGCACTTCTGGGTGCCACTGTAAGCCGCATCGATGTTCATCCGGTCTACAGGTACATCGATCCCGGCAAGGGAGGTGACACAATCCACCAGGAATAGCGCCCCGGCATCGTGAGCGATCTTCGAGATGTCTTCCAGCGGCGTGCAAGCGCCCGTCGACGTCTCGGCGTGCACCACGGCCACAACCTTGGGCTTGCATCCCTTCACAGCCTTGGCTACCGCCTCCGAGTCGACGGCCCGGCCCCATTCGCCATCGACCTTGACCAATTTGCCACCGATGCGGTTGACGATGTCGCACATGCGGGTACCGAAAACGCCGTTCACGGCGACTACAACCTCGTCGCCGGGTTCCACCAGGTTGACGAAGCAGGCTTCCATACCGCCGCTGCCGGTGGCCGAAACCGGAATGGTAAGCTCGTTTTGCGTCTGAAAGAGATGGCGCAGCAGTCGCTGATTCTCGTTCATGGTTTCCAGAAAATAGGGGTCCAGGTGTCCGATGCAGGGCGCGGCCATCGCCTGCAGCACCCTTGCGGGGACGTCGCTTGGCCCCGGTCCCATGAGAAGCCGGTGGCCAGGATCAATGTCACTGAAATCCTTTGGCTCGATCTTTGATGCGTCAGCACTCATGAATAGACCGCCCTCCCCTTTTGAATCGCTGTGGTGAGCTTGAGATTTCAATCGGCTATGGGCCTGGAGTTCTTTCAGACTGCAAAAGACACCGGCCCCGCTGGCGAATACACCGTCAAAACCTCCCGGCAATTGCAAGTTGAGCCTCGAGCATCCCGGATGCTGATAGCCGATAAGAAGTCACTTTTCGAGGTTTTCAGAGTATCACATCGTGTGTGGGATCATCAATGGATTTTGTTTACACATCTTGCCACTGAAGTCCGATCGGGCAAGACAATCAAAGAATACATGATTTGGAGAAGTTGAGCTTTCAGCATTCACTAATGTCCGCCGATGAGCGGGACGAAGGCGACCGGCAGCGCCCGCCTCGTTTTGATCTTTCCGTCCTCTTGCTTTTCGAGCAACATCAATTGTTGGGCGGCATCCGGTTCGCCGACTGGAATCACCATCCTTCCCCCCGGCTTGAGCTGTTCGATCAAGGGGGGCGGGATATCGTTTCCGGCGGCTGTCACGATGATCCGGTCAAAGGGGGCTTTTTCCTTCCAACCGTCATAGCCATCCCCGATGCGGACCTCGACATTCATGTAACCGAGCCGCTTTAGCCTCGCTTGCGCTTCTTTCCCGAGCTCTTCCAGGATCTCTATTGTATAGACCTGTTTCACACACTCTGCGAGGACTGCGGCCTGGTATCCGGAACCTGTACCAACCTCAAGCACGGTATGTCCCTTTTCCAAGTCCAGCAAATCAGTCATGACAGCCACGATATAGGGCTGCGAGACCGTCTGCGCGTGGCCGATCGGCAAGGGCCTGTTGTCGTATGCAAAGGGTCTGAGGTGTTCGCTGACAAATTCATGGCGCGGGACTTTCCGAATGGCGTCAAGTACGCGGGGGTTTACGGTATCACGGCCGACCAGAGAGGCTAAGTTCAGGGCGGTGGCCTCTATCTCCTTTATGAGCGCTTCGCGAGGCTGGGCGTATGGGTCATCATCGACGGCGGCGCTTAAACCCGGCAGCATGCAATGCATGCCAAAAGCGAGCACAGCCGCCAGGAAAAGAAGTTTTGAGCGCAAGTGACCAGGATTTCTCATCGGTATTCCATCCATCGATCCAGCTTGCCACGCCACGTAATAAACCCCAGGAGTCGGCACTTTCCATGTTTTATGGAGAGTTTCTGTTTCTTGCCACGAGGGCAAATTTCCAGAGCGAAGTCGGCGGCAAACGTGTGATTTGCATATTGAGGGATTGAGGGATTGAGGGATTGAGGGATTGAGGGATTGAGGAATTATGCCTTGGCTTCATTGCCTTTGTGTCCATAAGCCATAAAGTTGATGACCGGCACTACAATGAGCGTGTGGAAGGCATCCCGCGCACGCCCAAAGCGGATGACTTCCTAAGCGCCCCGGCTTCGATCAAAGATCCTCGAGATAGTCCTTCAGGCCGTAGTCGTTTATTTTTTTTCGTAAAGTAGGTCTCGTTATGCCCAGAATCTTACATGCTTCACCGTAATTGCCCCCTGTATGCTTGAGAATTTTCAGGATATGCTCCTTTTCCACCCGGTTCAGGCTCTTGAGTTCATCGCTCTCTTCGCAGGCGGAGGCGGGCCTATGGATGGCGTCGGACCGCTGGAACCAGCATTGGTCGAGTTCGAGCACGTCGCTTCGGGAAAGGATCAAGGCCCTCCTTAGCACATTTTCAAGCTCCCTGACATTTCCCGGCCAGTCGTGAGCCTTAAGGGTCTTGATGTATTCCATTGGAATTCGGGTTACGTTCCTGTTAAGTTCCCGGTTCATCCTCGATACAAAATTTTCGGCAAGCGGCACGATGTCTTCAGGACGCTCTCTCAGGGGCGGGATGCGGATCACGAACACTTTCAGCCTGAAATAGAGGTCTTCACGAAAACTGCCTGCCTGCACCATGCTTTGGAGATTGCGATTAGTGGCAACAAGGAGGCGTGCCTTGAAGGGGATGTCTTTCAAGCCTCCAACAAGCTGGAACTGTTTCTCCTGGAGCACACGCAGAAATTTAGCCTGAATTTCCAGGGGGAGCTCTCCGACTTCATCCAGGAAAACCGTACCGCTGCCGGCAATTTCAAGTTTCCCCGGCTTTCGTTGAACAGCGCCGGTAAAAGCCCCCCGCTCGTGCCCGAACAACTCGCTTTCGAGCAGGTTGCTCACAACGGCTGCGCAATTGATAGCCACAAACGGCTCGTGGGGCGCCCACTGCTGGTGGATGGTCCGAGCAACCAACTCCTTTCCGGTGCCCGTATCGCCTTCTATCAGCACCGTTACGGGTGTGGGGGCAACCCGCGCTATATCTTTGAGGACCTCCAGGGTGGCGTTACTTTTCCCGATAATCTGGTTTGGCTTGAAACTTTCAGAAATGACATGACTGAGCCGTTCGATTTTTTCCCGTTCCTTGCGCCTCATCAGAATCTTTTCAAGCAGGACGTCAAGCGCGTCCAGGTCCAGGGGCTTGTAAAGATAATCGGCAGCCCCGCGCTGAATGGCGGCAAGGGTCGCCTCCATGTCCTGAAAGGCGGTTATCATGATGACATCGCCTGAAAGATTTTCATCCTTTGCCGCCGAAAGAGCTTGCGTTCCGTCCATTCCGGGCAACTGGACATCGAGCAGCACGAGGTCGGGATCATGTTCCCGCCAAAGATCAAGACCCTCCCGTGCATCGAAGGCGGCCAGAACGAGGTAGCCCTTGCTTTGGAAATAAAGCTCAAGGGTCCGGACGAGCGAATGTTCGTCGTCTATCAAAAGTATTTTTTTCATAAGTGTAAGCTCACCACAGTACCGGCCCCTTCCTCACTCGAAATCGAAATGCCGAACCCGTGCGCTTCCATTATCTTTTTAACGATAGCCAGTCCCAACCCCGTTCCTTTCTCTTTGGTGGTGAAAAAAGGCTGGAAAACGCGCTTCATATCCTGATGTGAAATCCCAGGGCCGTTGTCGGAAACCTCAATAAGAATTCCTTTAGCCCCGTCCTCTCCAGCGGCTTTAATCCTTATCTCCACATTTCCATCCGGTCCGGCCGATTCGATCGCGTTTTTGATAACATTTACCAGTACCTGTCGAATCTGTTCCGGGTCTCCCATGACATGAGGAAGAGAGCCGTCCGTTTTGACCTCGATTGAACAGCCTTCCGCACAGGATTGCAGTTGCTGCATGCTTTCGGCCATGACCGCTTCGAGCCGAAAGGAAGTTTTCTCGATCGCGATCGGTTTGCTGTAGTCGAGCAGGCTTGAAAGCATCTTTTCGAGCTGCGCGATCTGGTCAAGGCCAATGGAATAATGTTCATTAAGAGGACCTGCACGGCCCAGGGACCGCCCGATTATCTGAAAATTGAGTTTGACCGAAGAAAGCGGGTTCCGCATTTCATGGACAACGCCGGCTACGAGTTCACCTATAGCCGCCATTTTCTCAGATTGAACGAGTTGGCCCTGGGTTTGCATCAGCTCGTCATAGGCTTTCTGAAGCGAGATTTCCTTTTGTTTAAGCGAATCTATCAGCCCGGACAGGTCCTCGGCCATCGAATTGAAACTCTGTGAAAGAGTCCCTATCTCATCCTGCCGGGAATAGGAAATGCGCTGGTCAAGGGAACCATCGGCCATCTTGCGCGAGGCTTTGGCCATTTCACTGATTGGCCTCGAGATTTGCCTGCTCAACAGAAAAGACGCCAGAATGCATATCAAGCTCACCAGAGCGGCCGTTGTGAGAACAGCGGTCCTAATACCCCTGATAGGGGCAAGGATTTCATCTTTTTCCATTTCGACCAGCAGGGCCGAGTGATAGCGCCCAAGCCACATGTAAGAGCCGACCACTTCACGTCCCATATAGTTGCGGTATATTGAAACGCCCTCTTTTCGATCGAGGGCCGAGACTATCCCAAGTGTCTCGAATCTCTGTTTCGCGGTTTCTTCGCGGCCGAGATACCTCGATTGCGTAACTATTTTCCCCTCCCCGTTGACCAGATAGGCCTCGCCCGTGTTTCCCAGGCCGGTCCTGTCTGCAAGAAGGGGATCGAGCGTTCCCAATACATCCAGGATCGCCATAATGGCCGCACTCATCGTACCGTTTTCGGAATAAATGGGCACCATGAGATGGATGTACCATGCGCGATTCGAATGTTGATGCAAGGGGCTCAAAATCGGGTGATCCGCGTTTTTAAGGTTTTTCAGGTCCTCCAGGTACTTGTTTGTCACGATCATCTCGGAGTTCGCTTCAGTGGAAGCTATGATTTCTCCGGACGGACTGATTATGTGAATACTCTGGTATGCCGGGGACTTGCCGCGTGTGAGCGCAAGGGAGTCGTCGATCGAGGCTGTTTTTACCGCAGACGCCCCCTTCGAACCAGGGGCGCCGCCGGCGGAGCACATATCCCGAATTGCCGATAGCCAGGAAAGGACTTTAATGTCGTCCAGCCTTTCTGCGTACCACGTATCCAGCCTGTTTGCGTCATCTTGCGCAACTGTCTGAATGTGCATGTAGGCGGAATCGATGAGCGTCTGTTCTGCGGCCCTGTACAAGCCTATCCCCATGATGGAGATCGGAATGACTGCGACTATGAAAAAAGCGGCAAAAAACCTGCGGGAGATTTTTTCTCTGAATCGAAACATTGTTTCGCTAACGAACTCAGGTGTGCAATAACAGGTAAAGAGAGTCTAGTCGGACTTTTGCCTGATTGTATCCACAATATTTTTCGATTCTTTCTTGAAGTTCTTTATGGCCTTGCCGATTCCGGCCCCAAGTTCAGGGAGCTTTCGCCCCCCGAAAAGCAATATGATTACGAACAAAACCAGCAGAACCTTGCCTATTCCGAAACCGTACATTCAGTTCTCCCACCTTATTTTAGTTTACCTTCTGAGCAGGTGTTCGACTTCATCGATGAGCTGAAGGAATTCCTTCGACTGCCTGTACTGGTCGAGCGCCTGCTGATGCTGGAGCCAGCTCTCCCATACCGTCATCCACGTGGAGTTATGCCAGTAGCAGTCAGAGTCAGCCCGGTTTCCACCGACCCTGGCGCGGTATTCTTCGTACTCCAGCCGGCAGGACTTGCAGAAACTGTATGGAGTGGCAAACTTGGCGAATTCTTCGGCCTGGGAGTCTATCTGGGCCCCACACTTCGAGCACTTCACCACACACCGGGTACACTGAAAGATCTTCCGCAGCGCTTCGATCTTGCGCCGGCGCACAGCGTTGTCGCGCTCCGACCTCAAGCTCTCGACTTTTTTGCAGAATTCGATGATGTCGGCCATATTGCCTCATTTCTTGGCGGTTTTGAGAAAGGTTTGATCTTGCGCATCTTCGCCTTCAGCAGGCGCTGCATCCTCTTCACTCGTTTCTTCGACCAGATTGAAAAGCTGCTGGGTCAAATCCATGTAAATGGCCTGGGCGTTTCTTTGCGCCTTCTTTTTTAAAAACACGATAGGGTCGTGCAACAATTTCTTGATGATCGATGCAGTAAGGGTTTCAATGGCTTCTTTTTCGCTGTCGCTTAAGTCCGGAAGCTGGGAGAATGTCTTCCTGAGCTCATTTCGCCTGATCCTCTCGGCCTTTTCCCGCACGGAGACTATCGTGGGCACCGCGCTCAGGCTGTTCATCCAGTTGTTGAACTTGATGGTTTCCTCATTGATGATGTGTTCGGCCATCCGGGCCTGGTTTCGCCGTTCTTCCCTGTTGTGGTCGATTACTCCCTCCAGGTCGTCTATATCATAGACATAGACGTTATCAATCTCGTTTACTCTCGGGTCTACGTCTCTGGGTACGGCGATATCGATAAAGAAAAGAGGCTTGTTGCGCCGCTCCCGCATCCTGGACCTGACGTCCTGGTAGCGGATGACAGGTTCCTGTGCCCCTGTGGAGGAGACAACTATATCGATTGCCTTGAGCTCCTCCAGAAAGCGGTCGAATGCAACCGTCTCGGCCTTGAATCTGGCGGCCAGCTCCATTGCCCTTTCGAGGGTGCGGTTGGCTACCATCATCCGGCGCACGCCGTGCCTGAGAAAGTGTTCAGCGGCCAGCTCGGCCATTTCTCCGGCGCCGATGAGCAGCACACTCTTGTCCCTGAGGCCGCCGAAAATCTTCCGGGCAAGCTCGACGGCCGCATAGCTCACCGATACGGCGCAGGAGCCGATGCAGGTCTCGGTTCGCACGCGCTTGGCGACGGAAAAAGATTTATGTAAAAGCCGATTGAGCACTACCCTCACCGTTCTGTACTCGACAGCATCACGGTAGGCGTGCTTTAACTGGCCGAGTATCTGCGGTTCTCCGACGATCATCGAATCGAGGCTGGATGCCACCATGAACAGGTGCTTGACAGCCTCGAGGTCCTTATGGACGTAGAGGCACGAATCTAGTGGAACAGAGTCCGACAACCCTATGTGGGCCCTCAGCACAGCCTTTATCTGCCGTATGCCCTGGGCAAGAGAGTTACAGGTAAACAGGAATTCCACTCGATTACAGGTGGAAAGGAAAACCATCTCATCGACTTGCTCCAGATGCGGGAGCATATGCAGGGGGTTTACCTCTTTTCGGCATGCCACTGCAAGCTGCTCGCGCATTTCCACGGGCGCCGTCTTGTGATTCATGCCTAAAAGGACGATGTGAGACATTACATCTTACCCGAAAGAACCGAATGGTGGCTGCTGAGCAAAAGGCTCGCTCCGACAAAGGTCAGAAGGATTGCCGAAAAACCAAGGATCGAAAGCCACGCAGCTCTTCGACCCCGCCATCCGACCGCGAGCCGCTCGTGGACAAGGACAGCGTATATGATCCAGGTGACCAGGGACAGTATCTCTTTAGGGTCCCAGTTCCAGGGCGAATGCCAGACGACGGCCGCATAGGCAAACCCGGTTATCAGGCCCGCGGTCATGAGAGGGAACCCACACATGAGGCAGTAATGGGCAATGGAGTCGAGCCGTTCCAGCGAGGGCAGCCGCTCGTAGAGGAAACCGAAATTCTTTTTCTTGATATGTCTTTCCTGCAGCAGATACATCACGCCAAGGCTGAAAGCCAGCGTAAACAGAGCGTTCGCCAGGAAAATGCTTGCCACGTGCACAATGACCCAGCCGCTTTTGATAAACTCGCTTTTAAGCATCATCTGCGACGGCAGAAACGAAGATGAAAGCATGAAAACTACGGCAAGCGGAGAGACGAATGAACCCAGGATGCGAAGCTGCAACCGGATTTGAAGGATAAGATAGGTAACCACAAACACCCATGCAAACAGGGAGAGCGATTCCTGGACCGTTTCAGCCGGAAGATGCCCGGTGTCGGCCGTGCGCATTACCAGCGCGGCCCCGTGAAACAGAGCGCCGACAAGCAATATAGACCAGGAGATACGGTGCAACTGTTCCCGGTCCCTGAAAAGATAGACCAGGTATCCTACCGTCCCGCTCAGGTAGCAAAGCGTTGCGATTACCAGGAAAAGAGATTCCATAGATTTTCCCATACAGCTTTTATTTCGGCTTCGGGCATAACCGGGCGGCAGGCCTCAAGCGTTTTTGCAAAAGCCTTCTCCGCGCGGCCCTGCCTGAGCCGTTCAGGGATAGGCAGCCCCGCAAGCCTGGTGAATGTCTCCTGGGCCTGTTTTTCCGCTATCCCCCTCGATTTAAAACACTGCCTCAATTCGCCAAGCAACCGAATAAAAAAATCCCATTCGGGGCCGATTTCCAGTTGCAGCTTTTGCCTGAGCAGCTTTGCAACCGCCGGGCTCAGGCCTGAGGTGGATATGGCGATGCTTAAGGCCCCCTGCTCCAAAACGGAGGGGACGATAAAAGACCCCAGGTCCGGGTCAGTGGCCATATTGCACCAGACGCCAAGCTTGCCGGCATCGGCGGCAATGATTCGGTTCAAGTCCGGGTCGTCCGTGGCGGCAAACGCCAGGCTGACCCCCTGAAGATGCGACCTCTCGTATCGCTCGCCGGCCCAGATTACCAATTTTTCAGAGCGCTTCTCCTCGATCCATGCCGAGAGTTCACGGGCGACAAGCCGTATTTTGGCTCCATATTTGAGCAGTGTCCTGACCTTGCGCTCACCTACGGCCCCTGCGCCCACGACAAGGCAGGTTCGCCCCTCTATGGCAAGAAAAAGAGGGTAGTAGCGTGCCGGGGTCCTGGTGGATTTTTCCATTAACAGTATCAGTTTCAAGAATGTGCAACTGCTTGCGTCCAGACTTTTCAATTTATCATTGATAGGTTGATTAAACAAGTGTTGCTGAGACTGGGGGGGCCCCCGCCCGATATTTGAACCGGACACAGTTTGTACTGTTGAGAACGGATACTCCAACCGGGGCGAAGCTCCCGTCACTGCTCGAATGCCCCGGTTTTCGACTATGTATTGACAAGGGGCCGGAAGCTTATACCTTCTAAGGTGGAAAGAGTTTTAGACCGGATCGAGAAAGGGGTGTTTTTTCAAACCGCAATCACTCGGTGTTTGCGGCTGGACACGGTGGTGAGGTGAAGTGATGATCTCAATGAGAGAGCAATATGAACAAATAGCTTCCACGATGACAGACTGGAGGTTGCTCGAGCAACGGTCTGCCGAGTCGATAGAAAAGGTAAAGGCAAAATGCGGAAACCCTCTGATCTGCCTGATGATGGATATCATCGAGAACGATGCCAGGATACACGAGAGGCTTCAGGAATTGATCATCAGCAGTCTTCAAAGCCAGCCGATCACCCTTAGCCTGGATGAAGTCGGTGAGGTGATCGAGTTGATCAGGGAGCATACCCGTATAAAAGGTGAGATGATACAGAAGACGGAATCAGTGCTGGACCAGTTAAACGACAAAAGCCTGCGCATTCAGGAATTCCTGTTGAAGACCATCATTGCGGATGAGAAGAAGCACAAGGAGATGCTGGAAGGCGTTGAGAAGATAAGGCAGGGACTCTATCCGTACTGGCCCCATTGAAAAGGGGGCCTTCATCGCCGCATGCTTTGCACCACAAAGGCTTTGGCTCCCGGCATGCGCAGGCCCCGCCGCCTCTCAGGTCCTTCGGCAGATTACGTAATCGGCGATGTCCTCGAGGATTTTTTTGACCGGACCATGGGGGAATATCCGAAGCGCCTCCTTGGCCCTCAGGGAATGCGCGCAGGCCTGGTTGTTCGTGTATTCGATTCCGCCGCTGCGTACTACCAGGTTTCTGATTTCATTTATCTCTTTTGCCTGCATATGCTCTGAGGAGAAAATCTGCCTCAGTCGGAGCCGCTCGGCGGGTTTTGTGTTTTGCAGAGCAAAGATGAGCGGCAGGGTTGCTTTGCCTTCCTGGAGGTCGTTTCCGACCGGTTTTCCGAGTTCTTCAGCCTCGCCGGTAAAGTCCAGAGTATCGTCAATGAGCTGGAAGGCTATGCCCAGGTTGTGGCCGTAAGCCTTGAGGGCCTTCTCCTCGGCCAGGCCCCCGCCTCCGAAAATGGCGCCTGTCCGGCACGCCGCGCTGATGAGCACGGCGGTTTTTCTCGTAACTACTTCGAGATATTCGCCCTCGCTTATTTCAAGATTATCGGAATTTATGAGCTGGAGAACTTCACCTTCGGACATCCTGGTCGTGGCTTCGAGCAGCACCTCCAGGATTCGGATGTCCCGGTATCCGACCGCTATCTGTATGGACTTAGAATAGAGAAAATCCCCAATGAGGACAACGGCAGGATTGCCCCAGACCGTGTTTGCCGAGGGTTGGCTTCGCCGCAATTCGGCATGGTCAACAACGTCGTCATGCAGCAGGGTTGCCGCATGTACGAATTCGAATACGACGGCAAGCGGGGTGTCGTGGTTTCCGTTATATCCGCAAAGCCTGGAGGACAGGACCATGAGCAGGGGCCGCAGCCGTTTGCCTCCGCTGCCCATTATATAGCGTCCCACAACCGGGATTAAGGTAATATCGGAGTCAAGCAGGCGGTTTATTTCCTCCTCGATCCTCACAAGATCCTTACCGACCTGGGCGCGGATCTTCTCCTTGAGGTTTTCCGGACCGGTAGGCATGAAGTTGGGCAGGGCGGAAGCGTCCACTATTAGAAAATCCGAATTCTGTTCAGTAAACTTGCCGGTTTCGCCTGGTCTCCACAGGGCCGGCCGGGTCCAACAAAAGCCGAAGGAGAACTTTTAGTTAAATAGCCAAAAATCCGCGCTATGTCAAAGCGTTTCGCTTCGGGTGGCAACGGGATGCCGGAATGCCCTCGCGGGAGTGAAACCACCCGTCTCGAAATGGGACGATTCCGGTCTTCAGGCACTGTCAACTTGTCTATCTTTTGTACAAAATCCAGAGGTGCTCATCCTCCGCGCGCGCGAACCCCGTCTCGCAGGTGGGCTAAATTCACCTGGAGGCGGGATTTTTAGGGCTGCCGGTCACTTGCCGCCATTCATTTCCAACCAGCACATGTACTGGTCCCCGCCACCCTTGCGGGACGCGAGGTCACGGTTACTTAACGCCTGGGCATTGTTTGGCTCCAACTGGAGACCCTGGTCGAAGTCCCGGATAGCCAGGTCGAATTTGCACATCTGTTGGTAGGTGAAACCACGGTTGAAAAACGCCAGGGCATACTTTGGGTCCAGCTTGAGAGCCCGGTCGTAATCCCGGATAGCCATGTCGCCTTGTTTTTTATCCCCCCAAGCGTTGCCCCGGTTGACAAACGCCACCGTATAGGACGGATTCAGAAGGATGGCCCGATCGTAGTCCGTGATGGCCCGATCGAGGTCGCCCTTGCTGCGGAAGGCCGAACCCCGGTCGGAAAACGCTTTGGCATATTTCGGGTTAAGTTCGATAGCACGGTCGAAATCCCGGATCGCCCTGTCATAGTTGCCCTTTTGTTTATAGGCGTAGCCACGGTTGCAAAGCACCAACTCATCGTTTGGCTTCAGTTGGATGGCCGTATCGTAATTCTCGATAGCCCGGTCCCAATCTTGCTTATCGGCGTAACCGATGCCCCGGTACTTATACCCATCCGCATTTTTCGGGTCCGACTGGATAACCACAGAGCAGGTACGGATAACAGTGTCCGGATCTGTTTCTTTGATACACTGGCTAATAGCATCTTTGATGTCATCATTTGGACTCGCGTATACAGGCAATGCTGCCGCTGACAATATAGCTGCAAGCAGCATAGCCGCTGCAAAGAATTCTTTTTTCATTGTCGCACTCCCTCTTAACTTAAATTTTAGCTAGTTCCGTCCAGAGTTCCAGATGGAGACCAGCTACATGATTCTTACGTTCCCCCCCATATTCCTCGATACAACACCGGGCACCCATACTATTCATACTGATAACCACGAGGGAAAAGGGTCGCAATAATGATTCTCGGGTAGCCTGCGGGCTCCGCACAGGTATTGGTCTGCCTGAGGAAAAAGGCATCCAGCGAACGCCCAACGCGTACGATAGACACTTCAGGGGATGCCTTCCGGGCTATGCATCACTCGTCGCATAGGGATGCCCGCGAGAGCGTTTCACCAAATGATCGTTTAGATGTTGTTAACAAGTCTGGAATACGAGGAGGGAGGACGGGGGACAAGATGAGGGGAACACAAGGGTTTGTCCAAAAGGGACAGGAACTGCAGAGCCTGAGACGCGGGGACGCAGAGGCAAAACCCTCACCGCGGCACGCCATCTCTCCATCTCCGTGTGGGATTGTAGGAGCGGGGATGAAGCGCACGGGGCAGGCGGGTGGGTGTGGCGCCGGGGGATCGGACAAAGAAGGAGCGCTCGAAAGCGCTCCTATGTGCCAAATTTGACGTGTCGGATTTCGTTCAAACAGCTCCACACAATGCTTCCGTAGGCGGGACCATTATCTTTCCGACAGCTCAACGAGTACGCCGAAAGTTGACTTGGGATGCAGGAAGGCAATCTTTGCACCTCCGGCGCCTTTTCTCGGCTTTTCGTCGATCAGCCTGATTCCTTTTGCCTTGAGTTCTTCGAGGGCCTTTTCAATATTGTCCACGCGGAAGGCAATGTGCTGGACCCCCTGTCCCTTGGCTTCAATGTATTTTCCTATCGGGCCGTCGGGGGAGGTCGATTCGAGAAGCTCGACTTCGGTGTCTCCCACCGGAAAGAAGGCGGTGGTAACCTTTTGTTCGGCAACAGTTTCGCTCCCGAGGTGCGTGAGTCCGAGAATGTCGGAATAGAGCTTCTTCACTTCCTCGATACTGCTTACGGCAATACCTATGTGGTCGACTTTGAGTATCTTCATGATGCCTCCTTGCATTTGGAAATGGAAAGCCACTCGCTGACAATGTCATGCATCAGAGTATAAGGGTCGCTCTTCCTATTCATTAGTTGCTCGACAGCGGCGTCGAGCCTTCCGTTCTGCTCCAACTGCTCTCGAACGACTCGAAAAAGTTCTCCATGAATCATCCGAAGTGTTTCACGGCTGGTCCTTTGCCGCCTGTTTTCAGAAAACATGCCGGAATCGAGCAGATATTTGCGGTGCGACTCAATGGCGAGCCACAGTGGCTCTATGCCGATATCTTCGACCGCAATTGCTTTGGTGACCGGGGCGGTCCAGTCGCGCTTCCTGATATGAGCGTCGATTTCGATCCGGGAGCAAACTTCGCTGCAAAGCTGATCGGCCCCCTGCTTGTCAGCCTTGTTGACAACGAACACATCGGCTATTTCCATGATGCCGGCTTTCATACTCTGGATCGCATCTCCAAGACCGGGCACCAGAACAAGACAGGTGGTGTCGGCGATGCCGATTATGTCGATCTCATCCTGCCCGACGCCGACGGTCTCTATTATGATCAGGTCCTTTCCCAGGGCATCCAGGACCTTTACCACGTCTGCGGTGGCTTTGGCCGTGCCGCCGAGAAATCCCCGAGTAGCCATGCTTCGGATATAGATATCCGGATCGTTGGAGAGTTCGCTCATTCGGACCCTGTCGCCCAGCAAGGCGCCCCCGGTGAAGGGACTTGAAGGGTCCACGGCAATGATTCCGATCTTGAGGCCGCTTTTGCGGACGACGCGGGCCAGCTTGTCGGTAAGGGTAGATTTCCCGGCCCCCGGCGACCCGGTAATTCCCACTATGTACGCTCTTCCCGTGTGCGGGTAGAGTTTTGCCATCCATTCATACGCCCTGGCATCCTCGTCCTCCAGCCAGGAAATTAGGCGCGCAGCCGCCCGAGGAGAACCTTCCAGGATTTGCGCGGCGTAATCAACGGACATGGTGGTTCATTCCTTTCAGGGCGGTGACGGGGCCGCAGCCAGAGCCTGCCCCGGACCCGATCCGGGGGTCCAGGCGCGAAGTTGCGCGGGTGGCGGCGGGGCCTTCGGCAGCGCATGTTGCCGGGATAAAGAGTTATCGAGGCCGCCCGCCGTGAGCCGGCTGCGGGCGGCTTCGATCTGAACAGCTCCTATCGTTGGCGCACGTTGTTCTGGATGAAACTGACGATCTCTGTGGTCGGCGTGCCGGGTCCGAAAATGGCGGCCATGCCTGAACGTTTCAGAAAATCGAGGTCTTCGTCGGGAATAATGCCGCCGCCCACCAGCAGCACGTCGTCGAGCCCCTTCTGCTTCAAGAGCTCAACGACCCTTGGGAAGAAATAGTTATGAACGCCCGACAGGCTGCTCATGCCGACAACGTCGGCGTCTTCCTGCTCTGCGGCCGCGACGATCATTTCAGGGGTCTGGCGAAGTCCGGTGTAAACCACTTCCATTCCAGCCTCAGCAAATATCCTTGCCAAAAGCTTGGCCCCGCGGTCATGTCCGTCCAGACCGGGCTTTGCCATAATCATCTTAATTTTTTTGGCCATGGAATTTTCCTCCGATATAACTGTGTTTTAACTGTTGAGACCAGTCTTTAAAGATTAAATACTCCTACGTTCACAAGGTTAAATTCTCCTACGTTTATACGAATTCTTTGGGCCGATACTCACCATAGACTTCGCGCCACACATTGCACACTTCGCCTACGGTGGCCTTGGCTTTTACGGCTTCGAC
The DNA here is from genome assembly GCA_049520035.1 of Syntrophobacteraceae bacterium. Classification (GTDB taxonomy): domain Bacteria; phylum Desulfobacterota; class Syntrophobacteria; order Syntrophobacterales; family Syntrophobacteraceae; genus SbD1. Next base: position 16,933 of record JBEKQE010000006.1, read on the forward strand.
AACATAGGGCATGACATTTTCATCCGTCTTGGAAACCTGGCTCAGCTTGTCCAGTGCCGCTTTCCACTTTGCCTGGTCTCTTTCCGCGCGGTACTTTTTCAGCGCTGCGGTTTTAATTTCGCCAACGGACATGTCCACCTTGAGAAGACCGGTCGGAGGGGGCTCTTCCATGGTGTACTTGTTTATGCCGACATAGACGCGATCATTCGCTTCGATCTCCTTCTGGAACCGGTAGGCGCTGTTCTGAATCTCTTTCTGGATGAAGCCCTGCTCGATTGCGGCAAGCGTTCCGCCCATCGCGTCGATCTTTTTGATATAATCGTCGATCTCGGCTTCAATCTTGTCGGTCATGTTCTCGACATAGTAGCAGCCGGCAAGCGGATCGATAGTATCGGTGGCGCCGCTTTCCTCGGCAACGATCTGCTGGGTCCGAAGCGCGACGGTTACGGCCTGCTGGGTCGGCAGACAGAGCGCCTCGTCATAGGAATTGGTGTGCAGCGACTGGGCTCCGCCAAGGGCCGTGGCGTAGGTCTGCAAGCCCACTCGAACGATGTTGTTGAGCGGCTGCTGAGCCGTAAGCGTGACGCCGCCCGTCTGCACATGGTAGCGCAGCATCATCGAGCGCGGGTCTTTGGCGTTGAAGCGGTCTCTCATGACCTTTGCCCAATACCTGCGGCCTGCGCGGAACTTGGCGACTTCTTCGAGCACGTTTGTGAACGCGTTGAAGAAAAAGCTCAGCCGGGGGCCGAAACTATCGACCGGCATGCCTCGGTCGATACATGCCTGGGTATAGGCGATACCGTCGGCCAGGGTGAAAGCCATTTCCTGAGCGGCCGTCGATCCCGATTCACGTATGTGATAGCCGCTTACGCTGATGGAATTCCACCTCGGAACATATTTCTGGCAGAACTCGATCAGGTCGACCGTCAGCCTCATCGTCTGTTTGGGCGGATAAATATACTGGCCTCGACAGATGATCTCCTTTAAAACGTCGTTCTGGATGGTCCCGCCGACCTTATCCCAGGATACGCCCTGCTCCTCGGCGATTGCCAGATACATCGAGAGCAGCACGCCGGCAGGGGCATTCATGGTCATCGAGGTGGTGACCTTGTCCAGTGGAATTTGGTTAAAAAGAATTTTCATGTCATCGATGTGGTCGATTGCCACACCAACCTTTCCGACCTCACCCATGGAAAGCGGGTGGTCGGAGTCGTAGCCGGCCTGGGTGGGAAGCTGGAATGCAACACTAAGACCGGTTTGTCCCTGCTGCAGCAGGTAGCGGTAACGCTCATTGGTGCTCTTGGCGTCTCCAAAGCCAGCGTACTGGCGCATGGTCCAAAAGCGGCCGCGGTACATGGTGGGCTGTACGCCCCGAGTAAAGGGATAGAGTCCAGGATAGCCGAGATCGCGGTCGTAATCGAGCCCTTTTACATCCAGAGGAGTATAGAGCCTTTCGACCGGAGTCCCGGAAATCGTGGTAAAGACAGGTCTTGCTTCGGGCGACTTCGAAAGTGTCTTCGCAACAGGTCCCTGATCCCACTTTTCTTTACCGGCTTGAATTTTTTGAAGTACCTTTTCATCGAACATAAGACGACCTCCTTAACGGCGAAATTCCACATGACATCCCGCCGGTTGCATCAGCGGGGTCTGTTAAAAGAAGCACGAACTGCAACACAATTCGGCGCCCCTGGCCATTTTTCCGGATGGGAAAAATGAACCCGAGCCGGAACACGTAAGGAGAATGGGTCGAAAAACGCACAGGCCGTCCCTGCCTGCAACAGGGAAGACGGGTGAATTGTGAAAATACCGCCAGTCTTTTCGTATACCAGCAGTTCCTCTATGGGTCAACATGATTTGAGGGAGGTCGTGAAAAAAAGTGGTTGCCGGCCCGCCAAATTCAACATAATGACGGGCGGCAAGGATCGGTTCTATCCGACTTGTGCAGCCGCCACATTGCAGAAACTTAAATTATTCACAGGGGATACTCAACTTTTACACATTTTTCGCTTGACAGATTGTGAAAATATGCTCTATCATAGGAGTGTTGACGGTACCCCGTTCACTTACCCATTCGCCTCCGGAGGATCAGCCATGCTCGCTCTTGCCAAAACCGTCGAAAGCCCCTGTAGAAGTTGCGAATTCATTGATCGCGACAAGGATGTATGCGCAAAAGACTGTCTAAGACTCAGCGCCTTTCAGACCGCGATTCTGCTCCATGACGAGGTCAACATTGAGAAGTTCCAGGTACGCAACTTCCAGGTAAGACGCCTTGCGGCCGGGAAGGCCGTGTAGCGCAAACCAAATTTTGATGATAACCAAACCAAGATGATGATGAAAGAGGCGGCGATTAAGTGCCGCCTCATCTTTTTTAGATGCCGCTGCCTTTGAACCGGTTTTACCCGTTCGCCTGCTTACCTGTTCCACGATTCATTTCCCATTTACTCTTGCCTGTGAACCCGGTTATGCTAAATTGACCGCCTGGAACAGAGATCGTGATCTGATGTCCTGCTGCGCTCGAAAAGGCGACACGCAATTGCGGCCCCAATAAGGCATACCGTAAGGAAAGAAGGTCTTTCCAGGTTTTGGCCGAACTGAACCCTGCCACTCTTATGGGCCTTCCGCACTTTAAGCGATTCATAAGAGCTCTTGACAGCCGCTTACCCGAGAGGGAAGGCGGTACTGCGCAGTGCAGGGGAACATGAAGCGCGTTACTCTGCTTCTCGTGCAGTCAGACACGACGGATTTTGTGCCGGCAGGCAAGCTGGGCATATCAGATATTGGCGGGGCGGGGTCAAGCGGTCCCCGTTTTCCCCGGCTGAAATGAAGAGATTGATTTATGACAACATCCGTTCCCCAGAGATGGGCTGACCAAGCACAGTACGATTTGGATACCGCCAGGGCCATGCTCGACAGCGGTCGTTATCTCTATGTCCTCTTTTGCTGCCAGCAGGCGGTCGAGAAGATGCTCAAGGCGGTGATCGTAAAACAAACCAATGAGTTTCCCCCGAGACTCCATAATCTGATGCGCCTGGCTGAATTCGCCTCACTCGAAATACCAGAAGCCAGAGCGGAATTTTTCGTGAACTGTCGGCTTACTATATCCAGACACGCTACCCGGAAGAACTGGACCTGATCGGCCATGGAGTGACCCGGCAACTGGCAGATATCAATTACGAAAAAACCGAAGAGGTGTTGAGATGGCTGTCATCGATACTGTGATTGAAGAGCGCGCAAGGCGTGCTGTGAGCACCCTGGGCCGTGCAGCCAAGGTCAGAAGGGCATATCTGTTTGGTTCCTGCATAGAGGGGACAGCCGACACATACAGCGATATCGACTTGGCGGTGTTTATTGAAGGCCTGGAGGAGTGGGACCTGGCGAAAATGGCCAAGACCAGCGCCGCAGTCCAGAAGGAAGTCGGCGATGACGTGGAGCTTCACTACTTTCCGGCCGCGCAGCTCAGCAATCCCCAAACAGCCAGCTTTGCTGCGTTTGTGATTAGCCATGGACGGTCCATTGCTGTCGATAACTCGTAAAACGACCTCATGAAGACAACTTCGAGGCCATTTCCAGGATCCCGGTTCCCCTCAGCCATTCCATGCTCGAAGATACGATAAATGGACCGTTGAGCAAATTCTCCTTGTTGTAGACGAAGGGCTTTCCAGACATGCAGAGCATGATTCCTCCTGCGGCCGTGACGATTGCCTGGCCGGCCGCAGTGTCCCATTCCCAGGTAGGGCCGAACCTCGGGTAAAAATCGGCTTCTCCCGCGGCTACGGTGCAGAACTTGAGAGCGCTCCCCCGGTTTATGATCCGATAGGAAGGGATCAGCGACAGAAAATCATGCAACCCCCGGGTCGGATGAGAGCGGCTTCTCACGACCCGCACAGGCTCTTTGGCGGACACTTGCGCTACCGTGAGCCTCCTGTGCCCACCGTCGGTTATTTCCCAGCAGCCTTCGCGTACGTCCGCCAAAAAGAGCCGGCCTGTCACCGGGATATTGATTATTCCCACAACCGGCGTACGATCTTCCACCAGGGCTATATTAACAGTGAATTCACCGTTTCGTTTGACGAACTCCTTTGTTCCGTCAAGGGGATCAACAAGCCAGAACCGGTCCCAATTCCGCCTGATTTTGAATGGCACCTCTTTTCCTTCTTCGGAAAGAACGGGAATATCAGGGTAGCGGCGCCGCAGGGAATCAACGATTATGTTGTGCGAACGCATGTCTGCGAGCGTGAGTGGGGACTGGTCGTCTTTGCGTTCCACCTCGAAATCTGTGTCATAGACTTCCAGGATAGCCTTACCGGCCTCCCTGGCAATGCCGGCAAGAAAATCAAAGTCCAGCATAAAACAGTCCTCCATTAAAGCAGTGACTGGTCAATAGTGACTCGTGACTGGAAAACAACAATCTTTTTTGCCCACTATTCACTACTCACTAATCACTGCTTCACTTAACGTTCTGCCTTTAAGAACAGGCTTCGGATAAGCTCGAAATGGTTTGAGTGATTACGGATTTTCCACCACACCGCTCCCCTGCGGGCGATTTTCCAGGCAGGGGCCCCCGGCCGGTCCTCACTGGAGAGCAGGCGTGCAATGTTGTCTATCCCGGCCCCGGCAAATCTGCCGTCGGGCGCGCCACCAAGCCACCTGTCAGGGGCGCATACCGCCTCGGACCATGAAAACGGGTCAGATATGAGCAACTGGGCCTCTCTGGGGCGCGCGGTGCGGCTTGCCTCACCAATGTGTTCGAGCGGGTGGGCGATTTTGTCTATCAAGTTAAGAGAAGCGACACAGCTAAATGACCCAGAGCGAAACGGGAGCGCGCCGGCATCGGCCACCATGAATTCGACTTTCCTCGAGTCCCATTGAGCAGGTAAAACGAAGGCCCTTTCCGAGTGAATACGGCCTTCTTCCTTGAGGCGAAAACTCAGTTTACGTTGCTCCATGATCCTCCTGGCCATGGATATAAAACTCTCGGAAAGATCGACCCCGATCACGAGGTCGCACTTGAGTGACATCTCGAAACAAAACCTTCCAGCGGCGCAGCCTGCGTCAAGGGCTGCCCCGGCGACCGGCGAGATCTGCCCGGCCCATTCAGAGTAAGCTCCGGTTGCCTCAGGGTCTTCGAAAAGATCGGCGTAATGGCTCCATATGTAGGCTGAAAGAAGCTCAGGCGCCTCGTAGCGCAAGCCTTCGGCGCTCAAAGAAGCAGGATGAGCCACCAGGGCGGCGACCCCTCTTTTTATCGGATATGCCTGCCTGCAGCCGCCGCACTCCAGGACGCCCTCGCTTATCTCACCGCCCGAGCTTTGAGAATGCCCCAGGCGCAACGGGTTCTCTTCGGGCAGGCAAGCCGGGCATATAAGGTATTCGAGGATTTTCCGCTTCATTGTGGCGCCGTTCCAGCCGCTCCCCTTTTAAGCAAACCGCCATAGAAATCGAACTGCGCGGGTATGGCCCCCTCCAACAACTTTAATCACCCGGACATGTGAAGGCATTATTGATCCCCGTTTTGTCCAGGGCTTATGAAGCCGTTTGCATTATTAGCAGATCCCGGTATTGAATAAACCGGAAGCAAACCTAGTTTATAATGACGTAGAGGCGGATATAAACGCAATTAATAAAACACAAGCGAGGTATGGAAAATGGCTGAAGTGGAACTGCCAAATCTAAAGGAACTTGAAGAAATCAAGGAGAAGAAATTTACCAGAAGAGTGGCGCTGGTCACTGCGGTTTTTGCGGTGGTGCTGGCTATAGCCTCTCTTGGCGGAAACCACGCTATGAAGGAAATGCTCCTTGCCCAGCAACAAGCGTCGGACCAGTGGGCTTACTACCAGGCGAAATCGATCCGGGAGCACCTGTACAAAAGTCAAAAGTTGATGCTCGAAAACGAACTGGACCTGCTGTCTCAAACTCTGAGTCGCGAGTCGGTGGAAAAGGTCAATGCCTCCCTCAAAGTTCTTGCCGGGCAGGAATCGAAGTTTGCAGGTGATAAGAAGGAAATCGAGCAGGAAGCCAGGAAGCTGGAAAAGGAGAGGGACACATACAGGTCCAGGGACCCCTACTTCGAATACGCGGAAGTACTCCTTCAGATAGCCATTGTCATGGCTTCGGTGTCGATAATCTCAGCCAGCCGGGCGGTATTCGGTTTCTCCGTCCTGGTGGCCTCACTTGGCGCCCTCATGTGCGCAAACGGATATCTGCAGATCTTTGCGTTGCCCTTTCTGCTCTGAGCGTCTTTAGGGCCATGCCAAAGATCGGCTTATTGATCTCTTTTCTATGCTTCTATTTGCCCCGTATAGATGAGCTCGGGTTTCTTCAGGATTATGCGGGTGTCCGGCGGAACGGATTCGGTCAGCCAGACATTACCGCCGATAATAGATCTTGCCCCGATAACGGTATTTCCTCCAAGTATCGTTGCCCCTGAATAGATGATAACATCGTCCTGGATGGTCGGATGCCGTTTCTTGTTCCTTAGCTGCTCGCCCGCATCGCGCGGGAGCGAAAGCGCCCCGAGGGTCACGCCCTGGTAGAGTCTCACGCGGTCTCCGATCTCAGTTGTCTCGCCTACGACGACGCCGGTCCCGTGATCGATAAAAAAGCTCTCTCCGATATGCGCACCGGGGTGGATGTCGATTCCTGTCACGCTGTGGGCATATTCGGTCATGATACGGGGAATAAAGGGAATTTGCTGTTCCCATAGATGGTGGGCCATTCTATAGACCGATACGGCAAAGAGGCCGGGATAGCAGAAGATTATCTCATCGAAGCTCCTGGCCGCAGGATCGCCCTGGTATGCAGCACGCACGTCGCTTGCAAGCTGGAGCCTCAGTGAAGGCAGGTTCTGCATGAAATTGATTGTCGCCGCCTGACCCAGTTCTTCACACGCGACACAGGGCAGGTCATGACGTATGCAGTCGTGTCGCAGGGCCAAAGCTGTTTGCTCCGACATGAGTTCGAAGAGCGCCGTTGCCTCCTGGCCGAAATAGTAGCCAAGATTGAACTTTTCCAGCCGTCCCCTGACGAAATATCCCGGATACAGAAGCCTTCTGACTCGGTCCACGATGTCCACAACGGCCTCTCTCGACGGAATCGGTTCGGGTCCCACGTGGTCAAAGGACGCACCGTTCGAGCAAGAGTCAACCAGTTTTTCGACAATCCCGGGAATCTCCTCCCGAAAGTGCCGTTCCGTTGCAATCTCGGTCCGGCAATGATCGAAAATAAGTTTGTCTTCCATGGTCCTACCTCCAGTCGGCTGAGCGATTTCCGGCAAGCGGGACAAGTTTGGGTCCGCAAAGGGTTGTTTAACATTCCCGTACCGGAAAATCACGTTCCGGTCCAAAAAAGAAACAGCCGGTTCTCTTAAATATAAGCGAGCCGGCCTTCGAAAAAATCCTTTTTTGCCGGAGTCATGCCTCCCGGCAGAGCTGAGCGCCCGTTTTCCAATAGGGTGACATGCTCCTCAGCGTGTCGATTATAGGCGGCAATTTCTCGATGACGAAATCTATTTCCTCATCGGTGTTGTACACGCTGAGGCTGAACCTGATCGATCCGTGCGCCATGGTAAAGGGAATGCCCATTGCCCGCAGCACGTGGGAAGGCTGGAGCGAGCCCGAGGTGCAGGCCGACCCTGACGAGGCGCAAATGCCGAACTCGTCCATCATGAGCAGGATGCCTTCGCCTTCCACAAATTCGAAGCTGATGTTGGTGGTGTTAGGCAGCCGGTTGTCCCTGTCTCCATTTACCTTCGTATTGGCGACGGTATTCAGGATAGTGTATTCGAGCCTGTCGCGCAGGCCCTTGACGAAGGTATTTTCAATATCCATTTTTTTTTGCGCAAGCTCAGCGGCGACTCCCAGCCCTATTATACTAGGGGTGGCTTCGGTTCCGCCGCGCCTTCCGCGTTCCTGGTGACCGCCAATGAGGAAGGGCGAAAATTTGGTGCCCTTGCGCAGGTAGAGGACGCCTATCCCTTTGGGCGCATGCAGCTTGTGTCCGGAGAGCGAAAGCATGTCGATGGAACTATCAGCCAGATTGATGGGAATTTTTCCGACCGCCTGGACCGCGTCGGTATGGAAAATGATACGGCGCTCGCGGGCCATTTCCGCTGCCTTCTCTATGGGAAAAATCACCCCTGTTTCGTTGTTTGCCCACATGAGGCTCACGATTGCCGTGTCCGAAGTCAGTGCCCGTTTATACTGCTCCATATCGAGCCGCCCTTCGCCATCCACCGGCAATTCGGTCACCCTGTATCCATGGGTGGCCAGATGAGCGCAAAGGGCGCGCACCGCCGGGTGCTCGACCCTGCTTGTCACGATGTGGTTTTTGTCCGGGTAGCTCGCAAGGGTAGAGCGGATGGCCGCGTTGTCGCTCTCCGAGCCGCAGCTCGTAAAGATGATTTCGGCAGGAGATGCGCCCAGAAGAGCGGCAACCTGCTCGCGGGCTTTCCTGACCTGTTTCATTACCTGGCCCCCAAAGGAGTGCATGCTCGAAGGGTTTCCGTAGAGTTCATGGAAATATGGGAGCATTGCTTCCAGCACTTCCGGGGCCACCTGGGTCGTCGCATTGTTATCCAGATATACAGGTTTCACGCCGATACCTCCTCAACCACAAGCTCCGGCAACACCAACTCACGCAGTTTGGCCTCGACGAAATGTTTCAACGTCTGGTCGGATGCCTGGCAGGATGCGCATGCGCCGCGCGTTGCAACCAGCACGCGATTACCCACCACGTCCACCAGTTCGATGTCGCCGCCGTCGTGCTTCAAGGCCGGCCTGATTTCCCGTTCCAGGGTTTCCTCTATCATTTTGATTTTCCTGATATTGGACAGCTTTGGTCTTTCAGCCGGGGTTTCGCTCATCTGGGAAAGCGCCCTGTCGATTATTTCCTGGATAATTGGGTGGCAGTTTTCGCAGCCCCCTCCGGCTTTAGTGTAGTTTGTCACCTCTTCGACCGTGGTGAGTCTATTCTCGCGGATAGCCCGATCTATTTCCTTCTCCGTTACTCCGAAGCACTCGCAAACGATTTTTTCCTCTTCGGCCCTGACGGGGGCGCCCTTATAGTTTGAAATAGCCTGCTCCAGGGCCTCCCGCCCCATAACGGAACAATGCATCTTTTCCTGAGGAAGTCCCCCGAGGTAGTTTGCTATGTCCTGGTTTGTGACCTTCGATGCCTCCTCGACAGTCATGCCTTTTATCATTTCGGTCATAGCCGAGGCTGAAGCTATTGCGCTGGCGCATCCAAATGTCTTGAACTTCGCCTCCTTTATCCTGCCGTTTTCATCCAGTTTGAAGGTGAATTTGAGCGCATCGCCGCACGCAATCGATCCCACTTCCGCAACCCCGTCCGGGTTTTCGATTTCTCCAACGTTTCGAGGATTGAGGAAGTGATCTTTAACTTTATCAGTGTAGTCCCACATATCGGTTCCTCCCGCTACCCTGTTTTATTATTCCGGTCTAAGAGAACTGGACTCAAAGATTACGCTTCGGTCCGGTTCGTTCTGTATTATAACTACAAAAGCAATCGTTGGCAGGAATTGAGCACCAAATTCTGCGATATTTCCTGAAACTTTTTCATGTCAAACTATTTATTCTAGCAAAAGTTAACCTTTGATGGAACATCCAATCTCAGAAGGAGCCGGCATGGCAAAGCGTTTTTTTGACCCCGGCCAATCTCAACAGGCAAAACGGGTGTTGTGAGGGAACCTGCACCATGTGAAACATCGCACTTTTTTCTTGACAAAACAGGCCCCCCTAATCTAGTTTGCCCGATGATCAGTTTCTGCCTTTGGGCACTTTTTCTTTCTCGCTGCGATTGTATTGATTCCGCAGCACTGACCACTTGTTTAAAATTTAAAAACGGAGGTTCAATGTAACATGCCCTATGATGCGACAAAAATGAAGGATTGGCAAATTTCGGAAGCAGCGGAAGTCAACATGCCCACGCCATGGGAGTTTCAGGAAAAACTGGGACTGAAAAAGGATGAAATTCTTCCCATGGGCAGGCTCTGCAAGCTCGATTTCATGAAAATCATCGAGCGGTTGAAAGACCGCCCGGATGGAAAGTACATCGAAGTAACTGCAATCACCCCCACCCCTCTTGGAGAAGGTAAGAGCACAACTGCCTGCGGCTTGATGGAAGGTCTTGGCAAGAGAGGCAAGAATGTGGGCGGGGCACTAAGGCAGCCCTCAGGCGGCCCGACCATGAACATAAAAGGAACGGCAGCGGGCGGCGGAAACTCGCTTCTCATCCCGATGACCGAGTTCTCGATGGGCCTTACGGGCGATATCAACGACATCATGAACGCCCACAACCTGGCGATGGTGGCCCTCACAGCCCGCATGCAGCACGAAAGAAACTACAACGACGAGCAGCTTCAGCGTCTGACCCGCATGAAGCGCCTCGACATCGATCCCACCCGCGTCGAGATGGGCTGGATCATGGATTTCTGCGCCCAGGCGCTCCGCAATATCATCATCGGTATGGGCGGCAGGATGGACGGCTACATGATGCAGTCCAAATTCGGGATTGCGGTCAGCTCTGAATTGATGGCCATTCTTTCGATGGTCAGAGATCTGCCCGATCTCAAAACGAAGCTCAATGAGATCACAGTTGCGTTCGACAAGCGCGGCAAAGCCGTTACCACCGCGGACCTGGAAGTCGGAAACGCCATGACCGCCTTCATGAGAAACACCATCAACCCAACCCTTATGTGTACTGCGGAGTACCAGCCGTGCATGGTTCATGCCGGTCCTTTCGCAAACATAGCCGTCGGCCAGTCTTCGATCATCGCCGACCGCGTCGGCCTCAAGCTCTTCGACTATCATGTGACGGAGAGCGGTTTTGCCGCCGACATCGGGTTCGAGAAGTTCTGGAACGTGAAATGCAGGTTCAGCGGCCTTAAGCCTCACGTATCGATTCTTACCACGACCATCCGCGCGCTCAAGATGCACGGCGGCGGTCCCAAAGTTGTGGCCGGTCTGGCGCTTCCCGCTGACTACACCAAGGAAAACCTGGCCCTGCTCGAGAAGGGCGTTGCCAACATGGTGCACCTTATCGGCGTCATCCGCAAATCGGGGATCAACCCGGTCGTCTGCATCAACTCCTTCCATACGGATACCAAGGCTGAGATCGCCCTGGTCCGGAAGCATGCGGAAGCCGCCGGCGCCCGTTGCGCCGTGTCCGAGCACTGGGCCAAGGGCGGCGAGGGAGCCCTGGAATTTGCCGACACTGTTATCGAAGCCTGCGAGCAACCCAGCGAGTTCAAATTCCTCTATCCTATGGAAATGAAGCTTAGAGAGCGTGTTGCCCTGGTGGCCAAAGAAGTTTACGGTGCGGACGGCGTCTCCTGGACGCCCGAAGCTGAAGCAAAGGCCAAGATGCTCGAGGCTGACCCGAAGTTTGACGACTACACTACCATGATGGTCAAGACTCACCTTAGCCTTACCCACGATCCGGCAGTCAAGGGCGTGCCCAAGGGCTGGATACTGCCTATCCGTGACGTTCTCATTTACTCCGGGGCCAAGTTTCTCTGCCCGTGCGCAGGCGCCATCAGCCTCATGCCGGGGACTTCTTCCGACCCGGCGTTCCGCAAAGTGGACGTCGATGTGAAGACGGGAAAAGTCATGGGCCTGTTCTAGACGGATACTGGATACCTCGCGGAACGTCGAGATTTATCCAGGAACTCAAATAATCACCGGAGGTATCATATGTCTGCCAAACTGCTTAAAGGGGCCGAGGTGGCCAAGGAGATTCGGGCCGAACTCAAAACCGAGGTCCAACAGTTGCACGAAAAACATGGGGTCGTGCCTGGACTGGTAACTATCCTGGTCGGTGAGAACCCCGCGTCTCAGAGTTATGTAAGGGCAAAGCAGAGTACTGCTCACGAGTTGGGCTTTCACTCCGTTCAGGACAGCCAGCCCGCCGATCTGAGCGAAGAGGTCCTGCTCAAGCTCATCGACAAGTATAACAAGGACCCGAAGATCGACGGGATCCTGGTGCAATTGCCCTTGCCCAAACATATTAACGAAAACCGCGTGCTTCTGGCAATTGACCCTGGAAAAGACGTTGACGCTTTTCATCCGGTAAACGTTGGAAAACTGATGATAGGGGAGCCCGATTATCTGCCCTGCACCCCCGCCGGGATACAGGAGTTGCTTGTGCGTTCCGGGACCGAGATATCCGGCGCGGAAGTCGTGGTGGTCGGAAGGTCCAATATCGTCGGCAAACCGATAGCGATGATGCTTATGCAGAAGGCGCCGGGCGCCAACGCCACGGTGACCGTCACCCACACCCGCACCAAGGATGTAAAGGGACACTGCCTGCGTGGGGACATCCTGATCGTTGCCGCCGGGGTCGCGGAATATGTCAAGGGTGACTGGGTCAAACCCGGGGCCGTCGTGATCGACGTGGGAGTGAACGAAGTGGGAAAAACCGCCGATGGCAAACGGCTTCTCAAGGGAGACGTGGCCTTCGAGGAAGCGTCGCAGAGGGCGAGCGCCATTACGCCGGTTCCCGGCGGAGTGGGGCCGATGACCATAACGATGCTCATGAAAAACACCGTGCGCGCTTGCAAGGTGCACAACAACCTCAAATAGATCGAAGCAGGGGCGAGGGGTGAGTTGGTTCTGCCCGGCGGCATGCCGATCTGCGGCATGTACAAGAGGCCGAACCAACACCCGGCCATATAATGAGCGGCCGAAGCCGGCTAATCCTCCGGGTTCGGCCGTTTTTTTAACCTTGCCTGCCGTTTCATACACTTACACTTTAGCAACCGGCTAAGTTGGCAGGATATTTCCGAGGTACTCCCGCCCACCTCTGCTATTCTTCATAAGAAACCGGGCTTTGCTCGATTACCTCAGATATTTGCTCCATTGTGATCATTCCGACGACATTTTCGCCTGCTCTGATCGTATTCCGCTGTCGCAGCAGATAAGTTCTGCGGTGGAACATGTAAGATCCTTCTTTTAGGTTAAAAAACCCCGGAATTGGAATATTGGGCCTGAAGGTGTTATAAAAGCCGCTTTGAAAGCGTTCGAGTCAGGAGGTCAGGACATTGGAAACAGGAAATCAGGCCGCAGGCAACAGAGGGGTCGGTTGGATTGCGCCGGTAAAGTGGGTTCCTGCTCTCTCTAAAGCACTTGGGAAACACAAATTCTTCCGCTGGCTTGTTTACGGCGCCGTAGTCGGCGCCTTGAGCGGGCTCATGGCCGGCGTCATTTTCTTTCTGCTGGAATGGACTAAATTTTTTGCCCTGGAGTATCTTGCCGGTTATGCAGCGGCAAAGCCGGCAGGAGAACATCTCGTCCCCTTCGCGGCCACAACCTCTCTCCGCCCATGGCTGCTCGTTTTGCTTCCTGCAATCGGAGGGCTTCTTTCAGGTCTGATTGTCTATACCTGGGCCCCTGAAGCAGAAGGGCATGGAACCGATGCTTTCATCGACGCCTTTCATAATAAGCAAGGGTTCGTTCGGGCGCGTGTTCCCTTTGTCAAGGGAGTTGCTTCCGTAATTACTCTTGCAACAGGGGGAAGCGCCGGGCGGGAAGGCCCTATCGCGTAAATTGGATCGGGCATAGGTTAGGGGCTTGGGCGTATCCTCAAGCTCAATATCCGGGAAAGAAGGCTAATGCTTCTGGCCGGGTGCGCCGGAGGGTTGTGCGCTATTTTTCGTGCTCCTTTAGGAGGCGCCCTGACTGCGGTAGAAGTTCTTTATCGTGAAGACCTCGAAACCGAGGGAGTTGTCCTCTGCATCATTTCATCTTCGGTTTCATACGCGATCTTTACGGGCATCTTCGGCCACCAGCCCATATTCGCAATTCCCTCCATACAGTTTTCCAGCGCCCGGGAACTGCTCCTTTATGCAATTCTCGGATTGGTTTGCGTTCCTTTCGGATACGTGTACGTGAAGACCTTTTATGGTCTAAGAGACCGCTTCTTCCGAAAGCTCCCGGTCAGGCGCGCACTGATTCCTGCGTTCGGGGGTTTGCTGGTTGGACTCACGGCGCTTTGGCAACCCCAGATCCTAAGCGGGGGCTACGGAACTATTCAGAAAGCCCTGATGGGTGAACTCCCGGTAGTGCTCATGTTCACCCTGGCTTTTCTTAAAATTGCTGCAACCTCTTTCACCATATCATCCGGCGGAAGTGGAGGGGTTTTTGGGCCGTCTCTTTTCATAGGCGCCATGCTGGGCGGGGCTGTCGGGCAACTGGCGCACGCGTGGTTTCCCGGAATTGTGAGTTCTCCAGGCGCATTCGCCCTTGTCGGCATGGCCGCATTTTTCGCCGGTGTTGCAAAGGCCCCCATCGGGGCCCTTCTCATGGTCTGCGAAATGACCGGCGGATATCATCTAATTGTGCCGATCATGTTCACCTCGGTTGTGGCAATTTTGCTCTCCCAGCGGTGGGGCCTGTACGAAAAACAGGTCCTGAATAAATTTCACTCTCCGGCACATCGGTCCGATCGGGTAATAAACATTCTACAAGACTTATCAGTGCAGGACGTACATCGCCCGGATGCTCCCGTCACCATTCTTCCGGAAGACATGACCTTTGGTCAACTGAGGCGAGTAATTACCAATACACGCGAGTCCTTCTTCCCGGTCGTTGACGATCGTTTCCATCTTATAGGAATCTTGTCATTGCCGGAGATCAGGGCGGTGATATTTGAAGAATCGGTTCTGGACCTGCTGGTTCTGCGGGATTTGGTTATGCAGCCGGTAAGCGTGGCGCCGGATGAGAGCCTCACCGAGGCACTTCTCAAATTGCTGGAAACCGGGTTTGGACGAATTCCAATAGAAGACAAAGAGATTGGAGTTATCGGCATGCTGGGCCTGAAAGACATCCTCGCCCGCTATCAGTTGGAGCTTGAAAAACTGAATATGCACGAAACTTACCCGGAGTAGCTGTCCGCTTGCGGAATTATTGTAATGTAATTTTAGGCAAGTATCGACGCCCATAGATCACCTCAAAAGAGAATGTATCGAGTCAAGCATCCGCTCATTGACGCCCTTCTTACATAATCGTAAAATGCCCCTGCACTAATTCATGTTTTCACATTAAGATATGACTAATTCGCCACCACAGCCTGAAAAAAGTAGACTGGCCCCTTGTGGGCGTTTTGACAAAGTTAGACCGACCTCAGTTGCTTCTTCACCGGCGGGAGCGAAAGAATGGCGACAGGTACACTGACAAGCCAATCGCGGCAATCTTCCGCAGGACAAGCTGATTTCAGACCGCCGCGACAGGATTCCCCGGGGGATGTCCGCACTATTCAGGAACTCTCGGGTAAAAAGACGTCGGCACGACCATGATTTACACCCACGTATTGAACAAAGGAGGCCAGGGGTACGAAGTCCGGTCGATGGACTTTGAACCGGTTCATACAGACCGCATAAACCGGAACTCCTGGAAAGGGAATGGTCCTAATTATTTGAAACGACAGGCGTTATTTGAATGTACAGGAAGACTCGGCAGCTTCCTACAAGGAAAGAGGCGGTCTATGTTTGCCGTTTTATACTGACTGTATAATTGTTCAGCACCAAGAAACAAGATCACCAGGAGGAGATATGTTTAACGAGTTTGACCCTCTGGCCGCCAAACAAGCGCTGAATACGGAAGTTGCTATCAACGCAATGAAGCGCGAGATCCAGAACATTCTCGACTCATACGTTGGCTGGTTCGATCCGTTCTGTGAACTGGCTCAAAACGCTCTTGACTCGCTGGAAGAGCGCATCAGGGAAACCTCGGAGTCCTTCACTCCCGCTCTTAGGGTCCTTATTAACATCGCAGAGAACACGCTGACCGTCTCAGACAACGGAACCGGGCTTACCAAGGACAAGTATCAGCAGTTTCTGGCGCCTTCATTCTCCTTCAAGTCCGGCAACACTCGTGGCCACAAGGGAGTCGGGGCAACGTACCTGGCCTACGGCTTCAACTACATCCAAATCGCCACGAAGACCCCCGACTTTACTGCAGTTGGCAAGATGACGGATGCGCGCAAATGGCTCACGGATGAGAACCCAGCGGGAAATCCGAAGGTGTTCCCAGACGGGCCTGGAGCACGGGACTCGCATTTCGCCAACTTTGACAGAGGCGTGTCCGTCTCGCTACGGTTTGACCCTTCGACTCGACCGGGCAACCTATCGTGGCTCAGGGCGAACACAGCTGATCAGTGGATGACCGTCCTGCGTCTCAAAACAGGCATTGGGGCGATCTTCCCGGACGAGAGAATTGCTATCAGCGTGGAGGTCGTTGATAGTACGGGGCAACTCACAAGAGCCGTCCAGCAAGGCGTGAAGTATCTATGGCCGCACGAAATTGTGCGCCATAGCGGATCTCTCAGAGATCTCGAAGCTACGCAGAAGCGGTTATTTGAGCGCTATGGCGCAGGTTTTCGCATGCCAGCAGCCATGAGCAATCTCGATGCAATCTTCGATACGTTCACTGTGGCCGATCTCGAAGGGCGAATCACCTTGGAAGAGGGCGAAAAAGCTATCTGCTTGCACTATGATCCCACGATCTATTTCTGCTTCACCTACTCAGCGAAAGTCTGGCCTGAGTTTAACGAGGGGCTAGGGCTCAGGCAGGGCCAGACCGTTCTCGCGCCAGGCATCCAGATCGCGGCGAACAACATGCCGCAAGGGGAGATTGTACAGGTACCACTCCGCAGAAACATCGGTCGCCAGAACCAGATCCACGTTGTGGTGCATCTCCGCAACTGCCGTTCGGACCTCGGCCGCAAGGGATTTCAGAAGGAGATCGTGGAGTTTAGCCAATCGGTGGCTCGCAAACTAATCGATCGTCCAATTCAGCGCCAGCGCCCGAACCTCCGGCCGGTAACTGGCGCAAGGAGTGATCTCGCAAGACAGAGTGCAGTCGATGACTGGAAGGATGAATTCGCAAAGCACGAAGGGGACCATCCGCTGACCATCAACAATGAAAACTTCTTTATTCCGACGCGGCGTATTTCGCTTACGTCGTTCCCTACCAGGGAGCAAGATGTCATCGCCCTCTTTAACCAGTTGCTCGCTGGTGGTGTCATGCGCGGCATTCAGATCATGGCAACGAACGAACGGTTTACCTACGACGGCATGTATAGGGTGGTTTTCGATGAGCCATTGCAAAACCACATCTTCGATGCTGAGAAGAATCCGCTGGGAGTGTTGGAAGACTACGCGCGAGAGGTAGGCGTGTTCCGAAGCAAGCCGAAGATTATGGAATACAAGTACTCGCTGGATGCGCTCATCGAGGACTTACAGTCGGGAGATAAGAACTCGAACGACATTGATCTCGTGGTGGTGTGGGAGAGCGGTTCAGATTACGAAGATAACTACCACGTGACATCCTTGCTGGACCCCGATAACCTCTCGGAACGCCAATACCACGGGGTCACTCATGTCATGACGAATGTAAACACCGGTCAGAGAGAAATGGACCTCATCGTGCTCCAGGAACTGGTGGAGTTCCTTAATGATCCTAATGGGACGATCCAGCGTCAGAAGCGGAAGTACGAGGTTGACTTACTATTAGACGAGTGAGATGCCGAACTCATTCGTCAAGCGGACGTGCGGGGACCAAGTTGTTGCCGCTATCCATTGCCCCTCGGCCGGGTTACGATGGCGTCCGCTCACAGTGCACTATCTATTAAGATTGTGCGCCAACCAAAGGTACTGCCATGCTCGAAAGACTGGAGTTTTATAATTACCGATGCTTTTCATCTCATACTCTCCCTCTGAAGCAGGAAACCATAATCGTTGGACGCAACAATGCAGGCAAGTCCACCGTCATCGAGGGTTTTCGCTTGATGGGAATAGTCACCGAACGGTACAGGAACGTGAACTACCGCGATGTACCGCCTTGGCTAGACCTCCCGTTCACAAATAGGGGGATGCGCGTCGACTTGTCTGGATTGAACTTAAGTTGGGAGAGCCTATTCCACCGATACCAAAATCCCCCAGCGCGTATCACAGCGACTTTTGACAATGGCGATTCAGTGGATGTACACCTTGGCCCGGAAGGTGCCATGCATGCCGTGATCAAAGATCGGTTCCAATCGGTGATTCGCACAAAAGTCCAGGCTCGGTTGCTTCAGCTGCCCATCCTTAGTGTTCTGCCGCAAGTCATGCCATTGAATAAGGATGAACGCGTTATAGGCTCTGATTATGTCCGAGCGAATCTTTCTTCTCACCTATCGCCTCTGCATTTCAGAAATCAACTCAACCTGTTCTACGATCAATACTTCCACGCTTTCAAATCTATGGTCGAGGATAGCTGGCCAGAGCTACAGATTAAGGAATTACAGCGCGGTAGAACACAAGGAGACCCTCTGGGTTTATTGGTCCGTGATGGTGACTTTGTTGCCGAAGTAGCATGGATGGGACATGGTGTACAAATGTGGCTTCAGACTATATGGTTCCTGACTCGAACTTCAGAGACAGCCATTATAGTTTTAGACGAACCAGATGTTTACATGCATCCAGACCTACAAAGAAGGCTCCTCAGGTTTCTGCGCGGTAGATATCCTCAGTGCATAATTGCCACGCATTCAACAGAGATCTTAGCTGAAACAGAGGCCAATAATGTGCTGATTTTAGATCGGACCAGACAGAAGTCTAAATTCACAACCGCACTGCCGGCGGTGCAACGTGTGCTCGATGACATTGGCAGTTCACAGAATCTGCAGCTTACAAGACTATGGACTTCTAAACGATTGCTTCTACTTGAAGGTAAGGATCTCAAATTCCTAAAGCGGTTTCAAGATCTCCTCTTTCCCGAATCAGAACAACCTATCGATGCAATTCCCAATATGTCCATTGGCGGCTGGGCTGGGTGGCCCTATGCAGTTGGGTCAGCCATGCTTTTGCTAAATGCTGTCGGCGAAGACATACTCACTTATTGCATCCTTGATTCGGATTACTACACAGAAGAAGAAAATGAACAAAGGCGGGCGGAAGCTGCGAGTAAGAATGTTCAACTCCACATATGGAAGAAGAAAGAAATCGAGAACTATCTTATTGTCCCCAATGCTATCAGTCGTGTGATCTACGCAAGACAGCAACCACGAACGGGGGTACCCTCTCTTGCGAGTATCCATAAAGCTGTTGGCGATATAGCAGCTTCCATGAAAGAGGGAACGACTGACGCCCTAGCACAGGAAATACATAACCAAAATCGTTCTCGAGGTATTGCCAATGCCAATGCACGAGCAAGATCTAGAATTGAAGAGGCTTGGCGGTCAGAGAACGGCCGCATATCTATTGTGTCTGGAAAGCATCTTCTATCCGCGTTGTCCAATTGGTGCCAACAGAATTTCGGCATAGGGTTTGGTGTAGCTGCTATAGCCTTCGAAATTAAGAGAGATGAACTGGATCCAGAGATTGTTCAGGTGCTTACTGCGATTGAGAATTCTCGGTTACTGCCAAACTGATTGGGCGCGGCACATCAACGGCTTGGAGTAGGCCGGGCAATCAAGTGGAGAAAATTCTTTGACTTTTCCTCCATGTTGATTGGCCGCGTGGTTGCTCGCCGCTCAAGCTGCGCGTTGTGCGTGAAAATGAAAATGGCGACTACGGAAATTGCCATCATCGTAATGCCCCTTTCACCAAGCTACGAATGAAGGACACGATACAGCATAAATAATGAGTGCAAATACTATCAAAGAGTTCATCATTGCCCTTGACCAAGAAATTGCCGCCATAAAAAAAGGCAAGGGCGGCAGCGTTTTTAAAGTATTTAATGGCCACTTCCTTCGCGAGGTTTCCGGCCTTTTTGTATATGTTTTCAACCTTGAAAACTTCCTGGCTGTCCTCGATGATTCGCCTGCAGAAATAGAAATCCGCGGCAATAGATACCCGGCGCAAGTCCTGGTGACACAAGGATTGGAAGTAGAAATTGGCATCGAGCGTTTTTGTGGTCAATACATAGCAGAGGCTAGGCTACAAACTAACCTGTGGTACTTACTCGAACTGCTTAAAAAGAAATTTGTCGAATCGCAGAACGGAAAGAGTGACATATTTACCCTGAGCGAGGCTCTTTTTAATAGCCAATCTGGTATAAATACGAACTTTGATAACATAGTGTCCTGTCGGAACTGCGGAGCCAAAAATAGAATAGGAAATCGTGCCCCTTCCCAAATTCCGATCTGTGGCAAATGCAAGCACCAAATATGTCCGGATTATTCATCTTCGGCAGCCCCCCCAAATGACCGTCAAAAGCAAGCAATCGAGGCTTCCTTCTTTTCTCAGTTGTCGATCGTTTGGGGACCACCGGGAACCGGGAAAACTAAAACCATAGCGCAAGCCATAGAAGCCCATCTGAGTGCAGGACGGCGTGTGCTTCTCGTTTCTCATGCCAATGCTGCTGTTGATGAAGCCTTGAAAGACGTTGCCGAGCAGTTAAAAGCCACCCCTTTCTATAACGAGGGAAAGCTAGTCAGGCTTGGTATTCCACAATCTGGACATTTGGAAGAATTGATAGAGAAATGCCCTTTAGTATTACTTGATAAGATCGCAGCAAGACTTGGTGAGTCATTATCTAAAGATAAAAACAAGTTGGAGGCAGATAAAGCTAGTCTCGACGGCATTCTCAATAAATATGAAACAGTATTCAACAAGATTCGGATCGCCGTATCCTTATCCACCGAGTTGAATGCATTACGATTGGAGTTATCCAAATTATCAAGTAACGTCTCTGTTGCCAATAATGAACTAAAGGAATTGAAGAGCCTGCAAATCAAGAACACGAATAAATGGAATGAGGCGCGATCATCAGGGATGCTAAAGAGATTTTTTCTAGGCCTTGATCCTCGGATGATTCAGCGAGAGATCGATCAAACAAGCATATTGATTGATTCTAGGAAGCGACTTGTAAAGGAAATAAACGAGCGTACCTACTCGCTCGAAAATGCACATGCTACAAAACAGAAAGAGACTGAGAGGGCGAAGGCGGAAGCCTACGAACTTCTAAATCATTTAAGGATCACCGTAGCGGAAATAGAGAACAAGATCAAGGATGTTACGACAAGAAAAGCCACGATGTTGGCAAGGCTAGCGGAAATAAATCAGCAGTTGGACGAAATCTCACAAGGAATTCTTTCAGAAGCACGACTTATTGCTACTACTCTGACCAAAACGTTTGTAGACAAACAATTTCCAGATACACCATTCGATGTACTTATTCTAGATGAGGCCAGTATGGCGCCATTACCGCATTTGTATTGGGCAGTAAGTCGATGTCGCGGATATGTTACCATTGTTGGAGATTTTCTTCAACTTCCACCTATCTGCATCTCAGAAGCAGCCATGGCCCAAAAATGGTTAGGAAGAAGTATCTTTTCTGTTTTGGGCATCAACGGGGTAAAAGAAGCTGTGAGAGACCAGAGGGTTAAGCTCCTTGACATGCAATACAGGATGGTTCCGGAAATTTCCTTAATTGCGAATCGTTTCTTCTACCAAAACAACCTCAAGGATCATCCTAGTACAAGCAACCGAAGGCTGGATGATGGTGTTTCAAGATCACCACTCGTATTATTAGAAACATCCTTAATAAATCCGTGGTGTAGCCGGCTTTCTACAGGCAGTCGCTTCAATCTATATAATGCGTTGCTTTGCTGTACGCTAGCAGAGAAGATTATCCCAATAATTTCTGAGGGCAGAATCGGTATAATTACGCCTTATGCTGCACAGGCGCGCCTAATCAACAAGATAGCGAAGGACCGTGGAATATTGGATCACTTACGTACAAGTACTGTTCACCGATTTCAAGGTGGTGAAGAATCGATAATCATTTTTGATACCGTTGAGGGGGCAGGCACCAGGGTTGCACCCATGCTTGACGACCAAAAGCCCCACTCCGACGCGAACCGGCTTTTGAATGTTGCTTTAACACGAGCCAAAAACCGATTTTACTTGGTTGGCCACACGAAACACTTACTTTCGGACTTACATCATGATTCTGCCCTATCAAGAATAATTCACCATTTTTATGGCAATGCTGAATTGATAGAGTCCGAAAGTGTTGTTGACAGCTACTTTACAAGCGATTTCGAAAGGTGGGCCAATGCCCTTCTTCCAACTAATACCAACCGCGAACCTGTTTATGGCCATCTATATACGGAAAGGAATTTTTGGGCAAAATTTTTCCTGGATCTAACAACGGCCAAAGAGCGAATAATTATCCTCAGTCCTTTTCTTACAGTAAGGCGCAGCGGCTTTTTTATGGATTACTTCAGGGTTCTGAAAGCACGGAGTGTAGATATTAGGGTTTATACGCGGCCAAGAGACCAGCAAATGGGTGACATGGCCAGCCAGGCTGATATTGTAATCGACCAGTTACGCACCATCGGTGTTAATGTCATCGAACGGCAAAGCATGCACCAGAAAGTGGCTATCATTGATAACACTACGGCGTGGGAAGGCAGTTTGAATATACTCAGTCATAAAGATACAGAAGAACACATGAGAAGATTTGAAGGCGGTTCAACCATTGAAGAAATTATCAGAAACTTAGAGCTTGACGAGGAGATGCCGAGCGGAAGTCAAACCGGAGAGAAATGTCCTGAACCGAAATGTGGCGGCGATCTTGTTGTTCGATCTAAATACGGCAGAAAGTTTCTTGGATGCTCGAATTATGCAAAAAAGAAATGTCATTATACAAGGCGACTGTGAACAATGCACTCTGTGTTCTACAGGAAAAAAAGACCCAGTAAATATCTGAAGGCCACCCGCACAAGCGGGGGCGTTAGATCGCGGGACAACAATTAATATCTCATCCGTGCCGTGGAGGAAGCGTTAACTACTAGGTGGATGAAAAACTGTGGGCACGATAAAAGGCTGTGCCCACTCTATATTGGCTACATGGCTGATCTGTCACGCTTGTTTTTCGCCCTAGCGTGAAGGTGCGAGGGCACGGGCAAAGGAGAAGACGGGCGGCAAGCGCACCAGGCAGCGAAACCCTAAGTTAACGCTAACGAACAACATCAGGGCTTTGTAAACTATGAGAACCATTCCGGAAAAAGATTGGAAGCAAATGAGATCGATGAAAGTGCGCGTATTGGACGACGCGTGTGCGCGAATTCTTGCCGGCGCAGAGTCGATCCTGCAGAAAAGGGAAGGGCGCAACCACGAAGCGTATCTGGCGCTCTGGGATCTGCTCCATAAAGAAGATGACAAGATAGCCTTCATGTTTAATGACCTAAAACGGAGCACGGCATTTTTTAAGCTTGCTGCGTGGCAAAGCCACGGCCTCGTGTCCGAAAGCGATTTGGCTCTATTCACCGAAGAAACTCACGACGCAGTGAAGGTAATAAACAAGTATGCGCTCTAAAAGATGCATCAGGTTAGATGTTTGCCCGGATCATTGGGGGCAGTTGGTGGATACGCTGTCTAAAGTTATCTCGCTGTTAACCCGGCGATCTTGACCGCCCCGCGATGATAGCCATCCGGGAACAGGCGTTCAAGGTCTTCTATTTCAAGCCGATTGGCCTCACAGGTTTCATAAACGGTGGGTATTGTTCCGTTTTCCTGGTATTTTTCCCGCAAAAACCGAATGACCCCCCAGTGTTTGTCGGTAAGGCTTCCGGGCATTTTCATTTCCAGGTATTTGAACGCCGCATATTCCTCATCCCATTCAGAGGGGTCAACCAGGAAGCCTCTGATATCTACCCGATAAACCTTCTCCTCCAAGGGTGTCTGTGTTGTGGCCTTTCGATTTGGGAGCCATCCCTGGTGTGCCTGCTCTTCCTTGTATGTCAGCCCGGACAGCTTGCACGCCCCTCTGAGATAGCCGGATGCGAAAAGCCCTTTGAGGTCGGCAAGGCGCAGTTTGTGAGCCCTGCAAATCTCATAGACCAGCGGGCATCTTCCCGAATCCCTGAAGGTATTGCGGATGTAGTGGATGACCTCCCAGTGAGCAGGGGTCAATCCCCTATGGATTCCGGTCTGGGGCGCCATTGCCTCAGCAAAACCTTCATCCCACTCGTCGGGATTTACCAGGAATCCCTCTTCATCCAGCCGGTAAGTCTTGTTGCCGCAACAAAGTGTCTCTGATTCGCAAGCCAAAGATCGCATACTTTTCTCCCTTTCGAGTGGCCGATGCCGAATCGGGATCGAATGGACATCGCAGATAACGGTTGCGGGGAAGGAAGAATTCAGCTCCAATCGGGTAAGACGGCCTTCCCCCTGTGAGCAAAAGCCCGCATGACAAGCTGGGCCTCTTCGATGCATGGCAACGGGCTAAAGAGTCATTGTTTGCACTTCGACGATTTCATTATTGGGAGAACTGCTGCACACATCTGCCAGCGTCGTATTCTCCATCTTAGCCGCAATGTAGTCCCGCACCTCCTTGAAGAGGGCCAACAGTCCTCTTTCTTTCTCAATGGGTGTAGGCACATAGAAGTATTTGCTGACTGATTCGGTAGGCGCCAACGCGCCATCGAAAAGCCGGGTGATTTCGGCCAGAGAGATCTTGTCAGGCGATTTAGCCAAACGGAACCCTCCGTTTTTACCTTTCGAGCTGTGCAGGTACTTGGCCAGTTTTAAGGAGAGAAGTATCTGCTCAAGAAATTTGGAGGGTATTTGCTGAGCTGCGGCGATAGTCTGTACGGAAATATATTCCTCCTTCTGGTGTCGCGCCAGGTAGACCAGGGCCAGCAAAGCGTATTCACTTCGGCATGTCAGTTTCACCTTCACCTCGATTCCTGCCAACCTGATCTTGCGTTCTGCGAGCCGCCAGGAGCGGGACCAGCATCTTGGCTTCGAATAATATGACTTATATAATATGATTAATAGGATTACAATCCCTTTTTCTCGTCTCAGCAAGGCTGTCTCAAGTCTCGGTTTTACATGGAGGTTATTGATGCTGCAAAAGGAGATGGGCTTTAATGCCAGGTTTTGGACCTTGCTCCTGGAGCGAAGCGACAAAAAAGAGTCCCTGCCTTTCTGCGCTAAATAGCGGCCTCGCCAAAGCCAAAGTGGGATGTTTTTTGCCTGCGATTCCTCACGGGTGTGGTATTGTGATTTATCGTCATCTTTTGCCGGCAGTGCCTATCGGGGAGGACCGAGAGTCCAAAAGGTACTGAACGAGACCGTTGGAATTCGCCATGACTGATCGCTTCACACCAGAACAAATCGAAGAGATAAACAAGCTGCAGGAAAAGTACTTCAACGACAAGGTGGACCTCTTTGAAGCTCCCTTCCCGAAAGGGGTGCCGGAGAGACTGAAAATCACCGTAAAAGCAAGCGGCCTTCAAGCGGGCGAAAGGGTCCTGGATGTGGGAACCGGGACCGGGGCACTCATCGCCTTTATTTTAAAGTATAGGCCTTCCGAGATCCATGCCTGTGATCTGTCGGAAAACATGCTTCATCGGGTAAAGGAAAAATTCCCCCAGGTCATAGTCCACCTCTGTGATATAAGGGACCTGCCACTTCCGAACGACAGTCTGGACGTAGTCTTCATCAACGCTTGTTTTTCCAATATAATGGATAAATCAAAAAGCCTGGATAACCTCTACCGGCTACTGGGGCAACAAGGTAGATTGGTTATCAGTCATCCTCTGGGCAGGAACTTCATCGTCGAACTAAAGAAACACGCGCCATTTCATCTGGATATGCTGCCGGATGCAGAGGGCGCGAAAGAATTGCTTGAGCGACATGGCTTCGAGGTCATGCGGTTTAGAGACGATCCCGCGTTTTACCTCGTTGTGGCGAAAACAACGAAACCAGATGAACCTTCGGTCTCCAACCACGAAGAACTGCCATGACTTTACCGGAATCATGGGAAATAGAGTTACTTAAATTATGACGATTTTGCTTTCAGAGTTAGGTCGAACAATCCATTTGGGCGGCACAGCAAGGAGCCCGGATGACGTGATTTCTCTTTATGAGCTGGGTCTCGAGTTCGCGGAAATTACCATCACGGAGCCGGCGAACTTCTACCTTCTTCAAAATGAGTATCGAGCCCGGTCAGGAGAAACTGGTCTCTACTACCTTTGTCACGGCCCAAGGGAAGGCGATCCCAATGATATACATACACTGGAGACGATTTATTTACCAAAGTTGTTCAAGGTCCTTTCTATTATGTCCGGGTTAGAGATGCGGCTGTTAACGTTACACCTCTGGCTGGACCCCCGATTCGTGCTGGAGGAGACGATTGTCTATAAAATTGGCTTTCTCAAAAGGCTCACAGAGAGAGCGGGCGAGGGTGGAATTACTGTCTGTCTGGAGAATCTTAGCGAAAACGCTGAACAGATGACGGATGTTTTTGCTGCTGTCCCCCAGATGAATCTTACCCTGGACTTGGGACACGCTGAACTTCTCTCAAAGGAAAATACCAGCTTCGGTTTTCTGGAAAAGTGTCTTGACAGGATTAAACACATCCACTTGCATGATAACCTTGGAGGTATTTCGGCAGATGATGATCTCCATCTTCCGGTGGGAGAAGGGAAGATCGATTTTCATAAGATCTTTCAAAGATTGCATGCTGTTCGCTACAAGGGAACCATGACGTTGGAATTGCGACCGGTTCAGATTAAGAGCTGTCTGGGATATGTTAAGCAGTTGGTTGATCCCGCAGTGTAAAGATCGGTTAGGAGATGAAGCGGATCGAAAGTTAATGGAATTGCGCGGCATGTATGAGCCTTTCCTTTAAAAAGCTGTGAACCTGGCTTTAAAGCAGGTGCTCTGATGAGGCATGTTTGGGTATGCTTATTACCTGTCGCAGAACCTCAGGATCTGCTGCGCAATATTTTCGAGTGAAACGACACTGTCCACAGCCTTGCGTTTTATCGCCTCGTGCGGCATACCAAACACGACGCAGGACTGCTCGTCCTGGGCGATAGTAGCTGACCCTGCCTCCTTCATTTCGGCCATGCCTCTTGCGCCGTCGTCTCCCATTCCCGTCATGATAACTCCCACACAGTTTTTACCCGCGTAGCGGGCGGCGGAGCGAAACAGCACGTCCACGGAGGGACGGTGGCGGCACACAAGTGGACCGTCCTTGATTTCCACAAAATAGCGTGCGCCGCTGCGCTTGAGCAGCATATGATGGCTGCCCGGCGCTATCAGCGCGCGCCCCCGTATCAGAGTGTCGTTGTTCTCCGCCTCTTTGACGGAAATCCGGCAAATTCCGTCAAGGCGCCTTGCAAAAGCGGCCGTGAAATGTTCCGGCATGTGCTGTACGATCGCTGTCGCGGGGGCGTCGGGAGGAAGTGATTCCAATAAAACCCGCAATGCCTCGGTCCCCCCGGTGGAGGCTCCTACGACAACGACCTTTTCGGTCGTTTCGATCATAGCCCTCGTCTTCGACTTCGCGATGACGGCGTCAGCGGTTAGTTTAGGCTCGACTTTGCTCCGTTCGCCAATGCGTCTGGTCCTGGCCAGGGATGCAGCCTTCACGGCATCGCAGATGCGGACCCTGGATTCTTCAAGGAACTGTTTAGTGCCAAGCCTGGGCTTTTGGATGATCTCCACCGCCCCGTATTCCAATGCTTTAAGAGTAGTCTCGGAACCTCTTTCAGTTAGACTCGAACAAATCACCACAGGGATGGGATGCTGGGCCATCAGCTTCTCAAGGAAGGTGATGCCGTCCATACGCGGCATTTCGACGTCAAGCGTGATAACATCCGGGATCTCACGGGAGATTTTTTCTGCCGCATCGAAAGGATCCGAGGCTGTCGCCATGACTTCAATCCGGGGATCAGAACGAAGTATTTCAGCAAGTGTTTGGCGGACCACTGCCGAATCATCAACAATCAATACCCTGATTTTCTTACTCATTCGAGGTTCTCCATGACAGTCGCCGATAAGCCGGCGTGGAACGCGGTTCGATAACAGTGGCGAATTCTCCACTACTAACACGTGGCATTCCGGCTCCTTTTCAGTCGAATAAAGCTACATCTCCCGATTCTTCGGCTTTCCTTCGCGCCAATTCCAGAAGTCTTCTTTCTTCAAAATTGATATTCGGGTAGCGGGCGGAAGGAATACGTTTCAGGAAGACTTCACCGCTGTCTGTGTGGAAGTAGATCTTTCGGGTGTCATGCCCCCCCAGGTCCCGGCTGACTACAGAGATGATTTCCATTTGAAGGAACTGGAGGACAAACTCGGAGTTCCTGGCGCCCATCCCGTTCTCGGGAGAGACAGCCGGAAGAACATGCGCCCCGCCAAAAACCTTCGCGACCAGGTTAGGTCTTTGGCCCCCGATGGTCATGACCCTGTTGATCAACAACTCCATGGCATTTATTGCGTATCGGGCCACATTGTCGAAGTGTTCCAGATCGGCCTTTCCCGGCAGCAGGATGTGGTTCATGCCTCCAATTCGCGCTACGGAGTCATACAGGCAAACGGCCACACAGGAGCCAAGAAGGGTCTCGATGACGGCCGGCTCCCTGCTCGCATGAAATCCACCGATATGGATGCTGATGCTCTTCCTCATTTCATCGGCCTTCGGCGGTCTGAATCCATTAGTGCTTCCTGTAGATGGTGGTTGCCGTATGGACCAGGGGCAAATCCATGCCATGGAGGCTCTCCGAATGTCCCACAAACAGATATCCCCCGGACATGAGATGTTGCGAAAGTCGATTAACGAGTTTTTCCTGTGTTGGCCGATCAAAATAGATGAGCGCGTTGCGGCAAAACACGATCGCCATCGGTTCGTCTATTCCATATTTTTCTTCGAGAAAATTAAGCCTTCCGAATCGCACTGAATTCCGCAATTCCGGTGCGATCCGCACAAGCCCCTTATCCTTTTCCTTGCTTTTTAGAAGATACTTTTTTCGAAGCATCATGGGAATTGGGCTCACTCTGTCATGCTCGTAGATGCCCGACTTTGCTTTTTCCAATACTGCCGTGGAGATGTCCGTTGCAAGGACCGAGAAGTTAAACCCCGGACAGCCTTCCGCGAACTCACTCAAAACCATTGCCAGCGTGTAGGGCTCCTCTCCGGTTGAACATGCGGCACTCCACACGTTAAACTTTCTCCGGGCGCCAAACCCGTGCAGGCGGACCAACTCCGGAAGAACCTTTTCGAAAAGGTAATCAAAGTGATCGGGCTCCCGGAAGAAATCGGTCTTATTGGTGGTCACCGCGTCGATCATGTGGATATATTCCGACTGTGACCCTCCGGGACTGAAGAGAAACTCGCAGTATTTTTCAAACGATTCTATACAAAGAGCGCGCAGCCGCTTGCGGAGCCGCCCTTCGAGCATAGTCTTCTTGGCGGGAGGCAATCTGATGCCGCATGAATCTCGTATAAATTCGCTCAGACGTACAAAGTCCTTATCCGACATCCGCACCGAAAATATTCCGCCATCCGAAGTCCCATTCGTATCTGCCTGGAAAGAAGACGATTCCCTCCGCATTGCTTTTGATGAGTGCGTATCGTGCTCTATGCTCGTGCTTGCGGCCCGCATTTTATGTGCGATCGCCTCCAGTTTTTCCGTAAATTGCCGCGGAGTTCACAGAGACCGCAGAGAAAAACGTGGGAGAGCATGAATTCTTCTTTCTCCCTGCTTACTCTGCGCCCTCCGCGGTTTGTCCTTAGACTCCGGCTTACGCGGCTGATTCCTCACCCACGTCGCGCGCCATGGCAAGTTCATCTGAAGAGAATACTTTGTCGATATCCAAGATGATTATGAAGTGATTGTCCCGTTTCCCCATTCCCTTGATGAACTTTGTATTCAAGCGGGTCCCGATACGCGGGGCCGGTTCAATCTGGTCGGGATTGAGGTCCATCACTTCCTGCACCGAATCGACCAGAGCACCCAGCACGGTGTTCTCCCCGTCAATCTCGATCTCAACGATAATGATGCAGGTATTGACCGTTGTTTCCGTCCTCGTCATTGCGAACTTTAAACGCATATCAACCACCGGCACCACGGTTCCCCGAAGATTGATCACTCCCAGCATGAAATCAGGTGTCTGCGGCACTTTTGCAATCAATGTGAAGTCCAGGACTTCGCGGACCTTGGCGATGTCCAGTGCGAACACCTCGTCTTCCAGCTCAAAGGTAAGATACTGACTTGTTTCGGTTATTGAGGATACACTCATGTCAACTCCTTCCTAATATCTCTCAAACTCCTCATCGGCCATGTCTGTCTTGACTTCCTTCGACAGATTCAGAGACACACCACTCTTTTGTACGCCTCCGTTGGTCTTCTTGGGCGCGGCGTGTTTTAAATGTGCTACGTGTGTCTTCTGCACTGCTCTAACCTCTTTGCCGGCCGCGGCAATACTTGTCTTGGCAAGGACAGAGCCGCCGTTAAGTTTGAAGAACGCAATCGTGCTCTGAAGTTGCTCAGCCTGGCTCAACAACTCGGAAGACATTGAAGCCATCTGCTCGGATGCCGAAGCATTCTGCTGCACGACCTGATCCAATTGCTGAATGGCTTTGTTGATCTGGCCCGCTCCGGAAGACTGCTCGTTGCTAGCGGCAGTGATCTCCTGCACCAGGTCCGCGTTTTTCTGAATATCCGGAACCATTCTTGCCAGCATCTCTCCGGCTTTTTCCGCGACTTGAACACTCGATGCCGAGAGTTTATTGATTTCGGCTGCCGCCGTTTGGCTCCGTTCAGCGAGCTTGCGCACTTCGGAGGCTACCACGGCAAACCCCTTCCCGTGTTCACCGGCGCGCGCCGCCTCAATGGCTGCGTTCAGCGCCAGCAGATTGGTCTGGCGAGCGATCTCTTCGATGATGGAGATCTTGCCCGCGATTTCCTTCATCGCTGCAACCGTCTCCAGGACCGACTTGCCCCCCTCTTTTCCGTCTTCGGCAGCCTTGAGCGCGATCTTCTCCGTCTGCTGGGCATTGTCGGAATTCTGCTTGATGTTGGCCGCCATTTGCTCCATGGAAGAAGACACCTCTTCGACCGATGCCGATTGTTCCGTCGCACCCTGGGACAACTGCTCGGAACTGGCGCTCATTTCCTGGCTTCCCGTCATGACCTCATTCGCTACTGTCTGTATGTTTGACGCTACTTCCGTGAGACTGCCGACCATGTTCGCCATGGCCTGCATCAGCTTGTCCTGGCCGGATCGTTCTTTGACCTTGACCGTGAGGTTTCCGGACGCTATTTCTTCAGCGGTTGTGGTTACCTCCTCCATGGCGTCAATCAGCAAATGAAGGTTATTCTTGATGAGATTGTACTGCCCTTTGTATTCGGTGGTAATTTTCGGTGGATTGATTCCCTTGCTGATTTGATCCACGTAGCTTGCAGCCACTTGCAACGGGCCGATGACTGCATCCAGAGTGTGGTTGACTCCTTCAGCTATCTTGCGATAGCCTCCGTTGTGCTTACCGGCGTCCGCGCGTTTGGCCAAGTCGCCTTCAACGGCAGCACTGGACAGCACGGTCATGTCCTCGATCAGCAGGTTGATGTTTTGCATGCATTTGATTGCCGCAGGGATGAGGACGTCCTCGTCGCTGCGTTTCCCGATTTTCTCATACACAGCCAGGTCCGAAGTATCGCCCATGGACAGGTCGGTAAATATCCTTGTTACCGCCAGCAGCCGTTCCCTCACCAAGTCAGTGGCTTCGGACACGGAAGCGAAGAGCCCCACATATTTTCCTTCGACCTTCCTGGTGTGATCGTTGACGGCCATCCTCTGCAGTACGGCATTGCATTCCACCAGGCCCCCCAGTCCATCGATACAGTTGTTGAGGTTGTTTTTGATCTCGTTGAAATCGCCCTTGTATTGGTCGGTAATCTTCGGCGGTATTTCACCCTTGCTGATCCGGTCCACGTATTCAGCCGCTACGTTCAGAGGTCCGATCACCGCATCCAGAGTATTGTTGACTCCTTCAACTATCTTACGATAGCCCCCATTGTGCTTACCGGCGTCCACGCGTTTGGCCAAGTCGCCTTCAACGGCGGCCGTCGAAAGCACGGTCATGTCCTCGATAAGCAGGTTGATGTTTTGCATGCATTTGATGATCGCCGGGACGAGAATGTCCTCGTCGCTGCGCCTTACTACTTTCTCATAGACAGCCAGGTCCGAAGTATCGCCCATGGACAGGTTGGTAATTATCCTTGTTACCGCCAGCAGCCGCTCCCTCACCAAGTCAGTGGCTTCGGACACCGAAGCGAAGAGCCCCACATATTTCCCCTCGACCTTATTGGTGTGATCGTTGACGGCCATCCTCTTCAGCACGGCATTGCATTCCACCAGGCCGCCCAATCCATCGATACAGTTGTTGAGGTTGTTTTTGATCTCATTGAAATCGCCATTGTATTCGTCGGTAATTTTCGGCGGTATTTCACCTTTGCTGATCCGGTCCACGTATTCAGCCGCTACGTTCAGAGGCCCGATCACTGCATCCAGGGTATTGTTCACCCCTTCCACGATTCCGCGGAAGTCCCCTTGGTGCTTCGTTGCATCCGCCCGTGTAGCCAGCTTGCCTTCCACGGCTGCAAACTCTAACGCATTGGCATCCGCAACAAGGGTTTTGACCGCATCGATGCATGAATTGAGGTTGTTTTTGATTTCGTTGAAATCACCTTTGTATTCATCGGTGATTTTTGGAGGAATATCCCCCTTGGATATACGGTCCAGGTATTCCGCCGTAACATTGATCGGGACCACGAAAGCATCTAGCAGCCCGTTCATGCCGTGTACCAGTTCATTCCATGCCCCCTTGTACATGGCTGCGTTGCCGCGCGTACCGAGCTTTCCATCCTGGGCGGCTTTGGTCAGGTTCTCCGTCTCCGAGAGGATATTCCTGATGGTATCCAGCATCGAGTTCAAGCCCTTACCGAGAAGGTCGTTTTCGGACCTGACCTTCAGCTCAACCTTCATATCCCCAGCGGCAACTTTTTCGGCGGCCATTGACGCATCTTTGATGTTTTCGATCACGTTCTTGAACGATTGTGACAGTATACCAACTTCATCCCTGGTATTAGTTTCGATGCTGACATTCACATCTCCGAGTGCCAATTTGTCTACGACCGAAGCAAGATTTCGTATTGGTCTACTGATCACTCTTGAAATGTAAAACCCGAAAACAATCGCGAGCAGTATTCCTGCCCCGGCGACAGCTAACAGGGACTTTATAGCAGCATTAGCTCCAATGTATCCAGTCAGCCCGCCGATCAGGACTACTACAATAAATGCCGCAATCACTTTCGTGCCGATTTTGAGGTTATAGAACCTATTCATCTCCGTTCCTTCCTTTTGTTTGGGGTAAGTTTACTCAATCTTGACGATCCCTCCCGGCTTCGGCTTGCTCACCCGGTGCTCAAGCCCTATGCTACGGGGTCCCCCTGTCTGCGCGAATAGGCTTTCGGGTTGCGGTTCAGCGCGACCACCCTAATCACCCATCCTCCACCTTCCGAAACAGCTGGGCGTCACCGCTTACCTTTTCGAACAGATGGGCGACCTCCGGAGGCATTTTCTGTGTTTGCTCGGTAGCGAAGAACCCGCCCTGAGCAAGTGAGCTGTGGAACATCCTGATCACCTCGACACGTTCGGCGTACTGAAAATGAAGTAGAACGTTCTTGCACACGATCAGGCTGAAGCCGTCCCCTATGGATCTCAGCGAAAGGAGATCGTGCTTTTGGAATTGGATTCGGCTTCGAAGAAGCTCCGATATCCTGAAGCACCCGGCTTTGTCATCCTGCTGAAAGTATTTCTCCAAAACCTCTCTTGGCATTCTCTTGACTTCTTCTCCCTGATAGATCCCGGTGCGTATGATGTCCCCAAAGAGACTGCAATCGTCCAGGTCTGTCGCGTGAATTCGGAGGTTTTTGAAAGCGAAGCGCCCCATGTTTTCGGCAAACAGCATGGCCAGGGAATATGGCTCCTGTCCCATGGCGCACCCGGCATCCCAGACCTGCACGCAGCTGCGGCCGGATGTGTATGGGACCACATGTTCGACAACACGTTCCAACGTTTGCAGGTCTCTGAGAAAATAGGTGAACGCCATGTTCAGCCTCCCGGTTCCTAATGCGCCAAAGATTCCTGAATTTCGACACCCTGCACCAGCTTGGGTACATCCATGATGAGCGCCACAGTCCCGTCGCCCAGAATTGTCGCACCGGAGATCACATCCACGTTGCGGTAGATTCTGCCCATGTTTTTGATGACCGTTTGGTGCTCCCCGATGACCCTGTCCACCACAAAACCAACGTTGCCGCCCGGGGATTCGGTGATTACGATCTGTTCGACTTCCGGCGCATTGCCGTTGATCGCAAAACGCTCGCGGAGCCGAATGTAGGGGACGATTCCACCTCGCACGTGAGTAATGTGCCGCCCATGCGCTCTTGCCACATCCTCGCGCGTCAATTCCACGCACTCCTCCACTATGGAGAGCGGCAAGACGTAGTGCCCATCCCCGACTTTGACCAGCAGCCCATCGATGATCGCCAGGGTGAGAGGCAGCTTGAGGGTGATGGTTGTCCCCATTCCCATTTGGCTGCTGACGTCTATGGAACCGCGCAGAGCATCAATGCTGCGTTTCACCACGTCCATTCCGACACCGCGGCCCGAGACGCTGGTAACCTGCCGGGCGGTGGAAAAACCCGGGGCAAAAATCAGCGAAAAGAGTTCCTTTTCCGAAAGTTCCGTTTCGGCTGCCATCAACCCCCTTTCCACAGCCTTTGACCTGATTGCATCCGTATCCAGGCCGGCGCCGTCGTCCGTTATGCGGATCAGCACGTTGGCGCCTGAATGCATTGCCGACAGTTGGACGGTCCCCTGCCCTGGTTTACCGGCAGCCTCTCTAACCCCCGGCAACTCAATGCCGTGATCGATGCAATTTCTTATGAGATGCACCAGAGGATCGTTCAGGCGCTCGATCACGGTCTTGTCAAGCTCGGTCTCCCCTCCATCGGTAACCAGCGAAATATTTTTCCCGAGTTCACCGGACAGATCGCGAACCAACCGTTTGAATTTGCTGAAAGTCGTCCCAATGGGCAGCATCCGAATACTCATTGTGTTGTCGCGCAGCTCGGCGGTGAGGCGTTCTACTTCCTCGGATATGGAGAGCAGTCCAGCATGATCCATGGAAGCAACCGTCTGGCTGAGACGGGCCTGTACCGTGACTATTTCCCCCACCAGATTGACCAGAGCGTCGAGCCTTTCCGCAGGCACCCTGACGCTCGAAGCCTGTTCCTCTTTTTGATACCGGCTGCGAACGGCCCGGACATGTTCCTGTTCAACCAGGGCGGACTCGACCCTGCTTGGTTCCACCAGCCCCTTATCGACCAGCAGCTCTCCAACTCGCTTTTGGGCGCCCAGGGCTTCCTGCACATCTTCCTGAGACACGAGACCGCGCTCGATCAATATCTCCCCGATCCTTCTCGGAGGAGCGTCATCGTCCTCGGGGCCCAACTCATCGATGACTTCAATCGCAAGCTCGCACTCATCATCGACGAAGATGAAAACATCCTTGATGGCATCGACCCCGCGCCGGGTGGTGAGGATCACGTCCCACGAAGTGTGACATTGTTCGGGGTCAAAGTCCTCCAGGTCGGGGAAGGCTTCCGTGTGGGCAATGACCCTGCATTCCCCCAGTTCTCGCAGTTCGTTCAGCAAAAGGACCGGATTGGTGCCTCGTAAAAAGATTTCGCGATCCGGACGCAAAAAGATGCGGTAGGTCCTCTCCGCTTGTTCATCTTCAATTGCCGGCAATGCCTTTTGGGGAACTTGGCCGGCCGGATCGGCAGGTTTGGGAATGAGTTCCCTGAGTGCGCTCGTGATCCCGCCGGCCCTCGATGTGTCGGCCGTCGCCCCGCCGTCTGAACCGTCGAGCATTCCGCGTATCTGGTCTCCCGCGCGGAGGGTCAAATCAACGAGCGTTTTGGTCACGCCCAATTTTCCATTGCGGACCAGGTCAAAAACGGTCTCGACGTCGTGCGTGAATGCTGCAATTTCATCAAACCCGAACATCGCTCCCGACCCTTTGATCGTGTGCAGCGCACGAAACACGCGACCGATCAACTCCATGTCGCCGGGGTCTTCCTCCAAAGCGAGGAGGGACGTCTCGAGTTCGGCGAGGAGATCGTACGCTTCAGCCCTGTAGGTTTCTCTTTGAAGTTCCATCATCCCAGGACCTTCTTTACTACTGCCAGAAGTTGCTCAGGCTTAAAGGGTTTGACAATCCATCCGGTCGCTCCGGCCGCTTTCCCCTCTTGCTTCTTGTCCGCCTGGGACTCGGTGGTCAGCATCACGATGGGGATGAACTTGCAGGAAGGATTGGCCCTCGTCCGGCGGATGAGTTCGATGCCATCCATGTTGGGCATGTTGAGGTCGGTCAGCATCATATGAACGCCCGATCCGTCAAGCTTTGACAAGGCGTCCATGCCGTCCGTCGCCTCCACCACCTGGTAGCCGGCCTGTTTGAGCGTAAAGCTCACCATCTGGCGAATGCTGGCGGAATCATCTACGGTCATGATGATCTTGCTCATGATTTTCACTCTCCTATCCACAAGCATTTCTCATTGGGGTCCTTATGACAGCCGAGGGTACGCACAAACCCTGCATCGCGGGCCAACCGTTTGAATGCCTCCGATTTTTTCTCGTGAAGTTCGAGGTGTTTGCCGTCTCTCAAACATCTCCGATGGGCGGAGCAGAACAATTGCATGGAGGACAGGTCCAGGTCCGCGAGCCCTTCGAGATCAATGATCATACGCTCGCAACTGTTCAATATCTCCAGCAAGGCACGCTTCAGTTCGTTTGCGCGCTCTATGGTCCAACTGCCCTTAAGTTTGAAAACATTCGTATCAGCAGACCACGTCATCTCGGCATCCATCGTCTTTCTCCCTTTGTTCTTTCCGGCGTTTGGCTAAAAGAGCTCGACATTGTCCCCCAGGTCCTCTTCATCCGCCCTGTCCGGCTCGCTGTCGGCCTTCTCATTTTCCATCCCGGCAACCATCAGCGGGTTTACTGCGTCCCCATGCGGTTTTTCTGCAGGGTTTGTTTCCAGTCCAAACATGGAATGGTGCACCTCACGCTCTCCCTGCATCGTATAAGTGGCCTCCAGGGCTTCCATGCGCTCCGCCCTGTCGGTCCGGCCGCCAGCCGGCCCCTTCGATCGTGAGAATGCCGCTATCTCCTCCAGGCCTGCTGCCACGTTGCTGATCACCTGGTCAACCCGCCGATGCACATGCACTTCATCAATGGTCTTTCGGATGTCACCGGAAAGGCTGCAGCCGTCCAGGTTCATTTGCCTGAGAAGGGAGACGATGCCTTGACTGACATTCTGCAGGGACTGCAACTGGGTCCTCAGCGCCTCACCGACGAATGCCACTTCGCCTCCCTTATCTGTTCCGTCTGCGTTGACAGCGGCGCACAGGGACTCGGACGCCGAAGTGATAGAACGCAGAGCCTCACTCGCTTTTTCCGTCTGCCGGCGGGTTTCAACTGAGAGTTGGTGGATCGCTTCGGCCAGAACGCCCAGCGTGGCGCCTTCGTCACCGATGCGACAGGCTTTGACGGTGGCGTTGAGTGCAATCAGCTTGATTTTTTCTCCGATGGCTTCGATTTTGCCGGTGTGCGCCGACATCTCCCCCAGCATACCGCCCACTGAGCCCATCGCAAAAGACAGCTCCCGGTCGGCCTCTCCATATGTCTTAAGGGCTGATGTCACCAAAGAAAAACCGGCCTCTACTTCGGTGAGAAACGATTGTCCGGTTTCATCGGCCGCTCCTGCCATTTTGGAGGTCTCCCGGGCCATTTCTGCGACGAGGTCCGCCAGGGCGGAGAGATTATCGAGGATGTTATTCACGGCGGAGACCAGTTCGTCCCTGGCATAATGAATTTGGGCTATTTGCAGGTCAGAAACATCTGCCACCAGACGCAGAGAATCAAGGCCGGCGAGCGCTTGTTGTGCGTGCTCGATCCGCTGGCGGGTAATGTCATGAAATTGCATAGACGTGACGATCTCCCCGATCCGTTGGGAGACGGTCTCATAACGGGTGGAGATCTGTTCTGCAGCCGCAGCGGATAGACCGTGTCTTTCCATTAGGGACTCAAGACTCGACATGGTCTTGTCGAGGACGATGCCGGCCTGGGTTTGCTGAGTGGCTTCCAAGTCCAGGACCTTGCAAAGGGTCTGCTCGATCAGACATCTCAAGGATCCAGAACTCGCCAGAAGTTGAAAACACCTGTTTTCAATCTCCAAAGACAGTTTTCCCACTTCGTCCGCCAGGGTCTCGAAGCCGGTGTCCCGATCCCCAAGCCGGGCGCTCTCAATCCTGGTGGATACGCATAAGACCCGCAGGCGCCGAATTGTCTTATGAAAACCGTCCACCTGGTGATTGAGGTGGGGAAGGTTTTCGAATAGGCCTCGGAGAGTTTCGGTGTTCCGCCTGGATGCACCCTCAAGCAGTTTCATTCTGTCGATCACGTTACCAAATCCTTCGATAACGGTCCCCAGTTCTTCCCCAGACATCAGATGGGCAACCGAGGAAGATATCTTCGAGATCTCTCCGGCGCGCTGATAAAAACCCTGGAGTTTTTCTCCAATGGAAAGAAACTCGCCTTCCGTGGACTTCCCCAATGATTCCAGCTCGCTTCCCAACGCCAGTAGAGAATGCCGCCATCCATTCGCTGAGAATGCTTCTCCATGCAGCCTGGAGAGCAACTCACCCGGCCAGCCGAGAATCTTCGTCAAGATGGTCCCTGAGTCCAAGTTCACAGTAATTTGATGCCCCCGACCTAAAGACATTCCTGTTATGCCCGGGATTCCAGCCCCGTCATGAAGGTGATTTCTGCGAAGCAGGAGCAGGGAGCTTCTCGCTTCGTGTTGGACATTACCTATGTCGGTGTTGTTCGAGGAATTTTCGACGTTGAAAGAAGAGTGACAAAACAGTTACATGCAGTCACTAAAAATCGGTGGAGTTAAGGTAGGATCTCAGGTTGACTTTCTTTTGTTTCAACCCGAGCTTTGATCGAAGACGATAGCGGTGAGTCATGACAGTATTCAGGGAGATCCCGAGTATCGAGGCGATCTCCTTGTTTCTCTTGCCGGCCTTGATAAGGTTTGCGACCTGGACTTCCATTGAACTGATATGTGCATGTTTAGACGAGAGATTTTTCAGAAATGGAGAACAGATTTCCACCAGATTTGTCTCCAGGGCCTCAATATAAGCCTTATACTCCTGACTAAAATGACCATTTTTCAACTTCTCCACGTAGGGCAGAATCAGTTCCTGAACATTGGAGACAACGTCCGCGCCGATTTTCTCCTTTTCTCTCTCCGCCCGTTGAAGGAGCACTCCCATGGTAATATTCAATTCCCGAAGTTCCCTCTGCATCTTCCGTTCGCGATCAATCCTTGCCATCTTTGCCTTGAGTTCCGGCGACTGGAATGGTTTTGCTATGAAGTCAGCCGCCCCGGCCCTGATTATGTCGCTGTAGGTATAAACACCGGTATGACCGGTCATCATGATCGTATCGATCCCCGGGTCGATTTTGAGAATTTCACTGAGGAGCTGCAGGCCGTCGATGCCCGCCATTTTAATATCTGAGATAACGAGATCGAAATCGTTTCGTTTTATTGCTTCCAGGGCTTTAGTGGGATCGATGGTGCTCTCGCAGGAATAACCTGAGGATCGCAAGAATTCAGTCAGCATGGTACAAATATCCCGTTCATCATCGACGACCAGGACCTTTTTAATTTCCCTTGCCAAATCAGCCCCCCCTTCGCGCATCGAGAATCTTTCGGACCGCCTCGGATATTTGCCTCATTCCATAAGGCTTCATCAAGAGTTCCATCCCAAGCTCTTTCACGCTGTCAGGAGTAATTTTTTCACTAAACCCCGTGCAAAGCAGGATCGGGATATCAGGCCGGAGCCGCAACACTTCCCTGGCAAAATCAAGCCCTGTCAGTTTGGGCATAGTATAATCGGTGATTACGAGATCGAACCCGCCCGGACTCGAACGGAAAACCTCCAGCGCATCCACGCTGTCTGCTCGAGAGGTGACCTTATAGCCCAGAGTCTCCAGGAGTTCTGTGACCACTCCCGTCACGGCCGACTCGTCATCGACGAGTAATATCCTTTCCGAACCACGCAACAGCAGATCCTCAACTTGCATGGTTGCTTCAGATTCGACATCTATCCTTGGGAGGTAGACACTGAAAGTTGTGCCTTTTCCAGGTTCGCTTCGGACGGTAACGGCCCCTTCGTGCCTTTTGACTATTCCGTTTACGACCGCGAGCCCCAAACCGCTACCCTTTCCCACCTCCTTGGTCGTGAAGTAAGGGTCGAAAATGCGCTCCATAGTCTTTCCATCTATTCCACACCCGGTATCTGAAACCGTCAATCTCAGGTATGGGCCAGGCTTGAGATCAAAGATTGACTGAACTGCCAAATCGCTTTCGCTCAAATCGACGGGGGACAGGCGAACTTCCAGAATGCCCTTGTCATCCATTGCATGGGCTGCGTTGGTGCAAAGGTTCATCAACACCTGGTGGATTTGAGTTGGATCGGCCAGTGCGATACCCTTCCGGATCTTTTGCCTCATTTCTATCGAGGTTGGCAGCGAAGACCGCAATAGTTTCAGGGCCTCCTTGATAATCGAACTTATATCAGTCGGTATTCTTTGCTGCTCTTGAGTGGAGCGGGAAACCGCCAGGATTTGCCTGATCAGGTTCTTGGCCCTTATAGATGCATTGAGGACCTGTTCCAAACTTTTTCGCTGTGGACTGGACGGAGAAAGATCATTTAGAGCCATTTCCGTGTAGCCTATGATAGGCTGCAGTATATTGTTGAAATCATGAGCTATGCCCCCAGCAAGTATCCCAATGGCTTCCACTTTCTGGGCCTGGCGAAGCTCTGCTTCCAGCATGTCTTTTTCTTCCTCCGCTCGCTTCCGCTCGGTGATGTCCCATATAAGGCCGTTCAGCCTCACTCGCTGTCCTGTCTCATCGCAGAACAATTTTGCATGGGCGATGATGTAATGGACGCTTCCATCCGGCCAAACCGCTCGGTACTCGGTTGCATAGGGCACATCCTGTTCAATGGTTCGGGCCAATGCCGCCTTGAGCATCTCACGGTCGTCAGGATGCACCACGTTGAAAAACTCATCTGCGGTTCCGGTGAATTTAGCCGGGTCGATTCCCAAAAGGCGGCAGACCTGATCGTCAAAAAAACGTTTGTCTTTAATTAAGTCCCAGTGCCACACCCCCATATGCGCTGAGCGCAGTGCAAGCTCGAGCCGAGACTGGTTCTCCTGCAGTTTCTCATCTATCCGCTTGCGCTCGGTGATGTCATGCGTAAGACCCAAGAGATACTGCTGCCCGGCCGCCTCGATAACCTCCGTCGAGAGACACACATTCCTGATCTCACCGGATTTCCGGCGGAACTTGGTTTCAAAGTCCTTTACCCTGCCTTGCTCTTGCAGTATCTTAAACATTTTCACCCGATCTTCAGGATCGGCCCAGATCCCCAGCTCTAACGGGTTATGGCCGATGACCTCCTCGCGTGTATAGCCAAATAAGTCCAGGAAAACATCATTGATGTCGGCAAATTGGTCGTCGCTCAAGAGGGTGATACTGGTGCCTACGGGAGTGGCGCGAAAGAATCTTGAGAAACGTTCCTCGCCCTCGCGCAAAGCATCTTCGGCCTGCTTGTGCTCAGTGATGTCGCGAATTGATTCGATGGCGCCAACGATATTTCCGCTTGAATCGCGCAAGACGCTTGCCGTTCCGTAAAGGCATGTCTTGCCGGCCCTGAGCGCGGGCATATATGCTTCACCCGCAATTTCATTGGTCCTTCTTGTTATCCTGATATATTTCGACAATATGTCTTCCTGGGGGTTGCGGACTAGGTCTATGAGAATGGGTCTTCGCTCACCGTAAAAGGGGAGAGCATACTCGTAATCGCCCCTTCCAAGCATATCCGAGGCCTTAACCCCTGTCA
Organism: Syntrophobacteraceae bacterium; assembly: GCA_049520035.1. Lineage (GTDB taxonomy): Bacteria > Desulfobacterota > Syntrophobacteria > Syntrophobacterales > Syntrophobacteraceae > SbD1. The sequence continues at coordinate 58,777 of JBEKQE010000006.1, forward strand.
TCTCCTCTATGGCTTTGTTCCACGCGATGACTTCCCCTTCGTTATTGATCACGAAAGTCGCATCGGGCAGGAAGTCGATGATATTTGCGAGCTGTTGCTCGGATTCTTTAAGTGCATCCTCTGCCTGCTTACGTCTGGTGATATTTTCGAAAACAGTTGCGAAGTAGCTCGGCTTCTGTGAAGTGACCGAAATGCGGAAGAAACGATTCATCGAAGGAAAATAAGTCTCAAAACTATCCGGTTCACCCGAACCAGCAACCAGAGCATACCTTTCCAGATACGGCGCTTTGTCGATGCCGTAGATTTTGCTGGCAAGCTGTCCAAGGACTTGTTCCGATTTCAATCCCGTGTGTTTTTCAAAAGCAGGATTGACCGAAAGGATACGGTAGTCGACCGCCATGCCTTGTTCGTCGTATATAATCTCGTGAAGGGCGACACCTTCCATCATGGTGTCAACTAAGGTGCGAAATTTAGTCTCGCTTTCTCTCAGTGCTTCCGCAGCATGACGTTGCTCGGTAATGTCGCGTGAAACACCGATAATTCGATCGACTCGGCCTGCTGCGTCCTGCAGCAGCGTGCTTACGACTTCGGTGGGCACAACAGAGCCGTCTTTATGCAACTGTTCCACCTCGTGGGTCGTGACGCGAACCGATTCGTCTCCGGCATTAAACGCCGCGATGACTTGCGGCAATTGTTTGGTCACATACTGCATCGATGCGGGCGTGAGGATCGCTTCCATCTTTTGCCCCACGACCTCTTCCGGGGTGAATCCGAGCAACCGGTGAACCGAAGGGCTAACATAGACGAACTGGTCGGTGGGCAAGTCGAATTGCCAGATCACGTCGCCGGTGTTCTCGGAAATGAGCCGATACTTGGCTTCACTCTCGCGTAGGACTTCCTCGGCCCTCTTCTTATCAGTGATGTCGATGGCAACGCCAAGCACCGCCGGCGTCTTATCGCCAGGGAGGTGGAAAGGAACCTTGGTGGTTTGCAGGAAACGCAGGTTGCCCTGGGCGTCGGTACAGGGTTCCTCTGAAATGAACTTGGTTTTTCCCTTCGTCATGACTTCCCGGTCATCCTGCAACATATTTTGAAGTTCGCTTTGGTAGGGATGGAAGTCGGCATGATATTTTCCGGTGAGAGCACTGACGCTCGTGTTGTTTGCCTCAGCCACCGCTTTGTTTACCAGGAGATATTTCCCATCCCAGTCCTTCACGAAGATCATGTGTGGCACCAGGTCAATGATCTGGCGGAGTCTTTCTTCACTCTCGCGCAAAGCTTCTTCCGCCCGCTTGCGCTCCAGTTCCTGTTTATCTCGCTGCAACCTGGCATTGAGGATTGGCGAGATATTGCCGGCAATGCGTTCCAGAACGGTCTTGTCTTCCACGGAGAAACCTCCATCTTTGTTGGCTACCGAAGCAAGCCCTATGGTTTTGTCCGCAAAGACAACCGGCACAGTCAAAAAATTATAAATGGGCAAATGCCCCTCTGGAGTTTGGAATGGTCCATCGGAAGAAAATGACTTCTTCTCTTTAATCGCTTTGCCCCAAAGGCTGTCTCCCCATAGATGCCGGGGAAATACAATCGACTTTCCTTCGACCTGGCAGTCACTCCATATCTCCTTTGTCATGCTGGGAATGATCAGATCGCCGCCGTCTCCTATATACCCAAAGACGCCGTATCTGCATTTCAGTGTCTTGAGAATGACAGCCAGTACCTCCTCAAATATCTTTTCATCGGGAATCGTCAAAAAGACATTGGCTATTTGGTTTAATATCGCCTTTTCCCGTTCGGATTGTTGCAACGCCTCTTCCGCCCGCTTGCGTTCGTTGATGTCTCGGGCTTCTGCAATTAGAAAAACAATGCCGCCGGCTTCATCCATCACTGGTTTAAGAGAAAAATCCGTGCAGTGGAGACTGCCATCGGCTGCAGGATGGACCGTCTCAAAGCGCACGAACTCTCCTGCAACAGCCTTCTTTACAGCCACACGCAACATTTCCTGCTGTTCCGTGGAATGTTTCCACCACGGGGTTTCCCAAAATAGCTTGCCTATGACGTCCGATTCTTGAACTCCGCTGAATTGCAAGACGGTTTTATTTGCCTCTATGAGTCTGCCGTCAACGGTGAGTAACCCCATGAACTCGAAAGTCTGGTCAAAGATCGCTCGGAACTTCCGCTCTCCTTCTTTTAGAGCTTCTTCTGTCCGCTTGCGTTCCTC
>JBEKQE010000007.1:0-54114 GCA_049520035.1 Syntrophobacteraceae bacterium
GCGTTCAAGAACGTGCTAGAAGCGAGCATACGAAAGTAGTATAGCCCCTTGTGGGCGCTTGGAAGTGCGGACGGGCACAAGGCCCTATGCTACATCAACTTGAACGCAACTTGGTATCAGTCCTCGGCGGCAATTCTGGAAATCTCCTGAACCGCATCGATCAACTGGGCTGTCTTTGGGTCCAGATATTCGGCAAGTCCATCCGGTGGTTTGCCGTAACGCCCCAGGTGTTCGCCTTCGAGCTCCACCAGGCTTACCCATAAGGCCGAACACCGGCCCAAAATCGATTTTGCGGCGTTGCCGGCCATTGTGCGCAGATCGAGATCGTCCCGAACCTCAACGAGAACTGCCCTCATCTTTTGCACCTGGATCGAAATTCTTTCCCGCTGATCTTTTGAGAGGGTATTGCGCTCCCGGTACAAGACCGACCTGTTTTCCCGGCCATGCGCCCACGCCTCGAATTCCAGGAGGGCCTCGTCAAGAAGCCCGAGTGTGGTTTCAATGCCGTTCTTATGAGGTCCCGGAATAAATTTTCGACTGCTACTCATATTCATGCTATCCAGTTATCTATGCCAAAGGCCAAAATTTCTTCACCGGGAAGGTATCCTCAGTCTCCCCTGAGCGATGAGAAATCACGTACCCCCAACCGGCTTTTCTACAAAGCCGAATGGCCTCGACGGTCTCGGTCACGGTCCCGATCTGGTTTACTTCGCAAGCCTCGTCGTTGCTTTTTAGATCGGGTGCGAATCCGCCTTCATCCCCGACATTGGTGGAATAGCCCTTCTTCTTCAAAATTCCCTTCAAAGCATGAAACGTTTCGGCCCCATACCGGAGAGCCTCCCTGAAGCTGGGCGCACCGCCCGGCATGATCATGAATTCCTGGAAATCAACGCTGTTGTCTGCATGCTTGCCACCATTTAAGACATTCATCATGGGGACCGGCATTTTCGCCAGACCTGTTTCCCCGAGGTACGAATAAAGGGGAAGCCCCGAGCTGATTGCAGCAGCCGCGGCCGCGGCCATCGAAACGCCAAGAGTTGCATTCGCTCCCAGGTTGCTCTTATTGGGTGTTCCGTCGAGTTCTATTAAAATGGAATCGATTGCGGCCTGATTAGCCGGGTTTTGGCCGATCAGCGGTGGAGCGATTTTTTGTTCGACATTGTTGACCGCCGTCAGAACCCCTTTGCCCCCGTACCGTTTCGCATCCCCGTCGCGCAACTCGATGGCTTCATTTTCGCCGGTCGAAGCGCCGGATGGTACAGAGGCTCGAGCGGTTATTCCGTTTTCCAGAGTGACAAACACCCTAAGTGTGGGATTCCCCCGGGAATCGAGAATTTCCAGCGCACGGATGGCGACAATCTTTTCACTCATCGTATTTTTTCCTCCCAGCATTAAAAAAGCTCCTGCGAATCTTTCGCAGGAGCTCCTAAAAAAGCAATTCCACCGGTCTCCCACCGGAAGCTGTTCGCTTCAGTAGGAGTCATCAACCCTTTCGGGCGGTCCGGCGGACTCCATCACCAAGAACTCAAATTTTCTTTTCATACCTCAATAAAAGTTACGAGACAACCGTTCACATCACCGCATCAACCCTTGAATCATCAGGACAATGAGACGACAAAGATGTACCATGTGGTCATGGCAAAAACAACCGGGTTTTTCTGTGCGCCCTGATGCAGGACTGCCAACCCTCGACCGGGCAGTAAACCACGACCGGTTTGGGGGCTGGGCAGGTTTGAGGCAATTGATCATCAGCGCGGTCACTTTTTTAGCCACCCATCTGCATTTGCTTTTACAACAGCTTTGACGATTCCGTCGGAATCAATCCCTTCGAGCCGGTAGAGCTCGGATGGTTTGCCGGAAAGTCCATAGTTCCTGACCCCCAACCGAAGCAGCCGGCATTGCCTTCCATGGTCGGCCAGAACACTGGCGACTCTTGCACCCAGGCCGGTATCTACGTGATGGTCTTCGACACTGATCAGAAAACCCATTTCGGATGCACGGATGATTGCTTCCGAGTCAAGAGGGCGGATGGAGGCGAAGTTCAAAACCGCCAGCTTCAGGTTATGTTGCTGAGAAAGCTCTTGATGGGCCTGGATGGCATGATGCGCCGACATGCCGTAACTCAAAATGGCGCCCTGATGTCCATCCCTTATCCGGTCGGCGCGGCCCGGCACAAAACGGTAATCCCCCGCAAAAGCCGGGGAGCCGGTCTCGTTACAGATCACCGGCATTTTGGACCTCCCCATGCCCACGAAGAAGTTCCCCGGATGAGATGCCGCGTAGCGAATGATACGATCGGTTTGATTGGGATCTGCGGGCATGAATATTGAGAAATCAAAGAGATTCTGCAAGAGCCCAAGGTAGTCGATGCACTGATGCGTTTGTCCGTCTTCTCCCACGTCGAGGCCAAGATGCGTGCACACCAGCTTTACCTGTGTTTGATTGATGTCGTTTAACCGCTGCTGATTATAGGTTTCACAAACCCCGAATACCCCAAAAGTGCTGAAAAATGAGACGAAACCTTCCTTGCTGACGGCTCCTGCCAGAGTGGCCGTATGGTGTTCCTGGATACCCGACTCGAAGAAGGCATGTTCCGAGATCTTATGAAATCCATCCATCTTCACTGAGCTCTCAAGATCGCAACTGAATCCGAGGACCTTGGGCACCTCTCCCCGATTATTCAACATAGCGAGATCTTCCAGCACCTTGCCATAGGCCGAGCGGTTATCGACAGCCACATCACTCCCGTAGGATCTCGATTCTCCCACTTCGATGGAATCAGGCAAACGCGGGGGACAGAATTTCTCAGTAAAAGCAAAATAGGTCTTGCGCCTCTCTCGGTAGAGCGGGATGGGATTGTCCACCTCCAACTCCTCCAACGCCTTTGCGGCATCTCCATCTGAAAGGGTGGAACCGTGGTATTTGGCCTTATTTTCCATGAAGGAAACACCCTTGCCCATAAAGGTGCGGGCCACAATGGCCGTCGGATTTGCGGGGTCATCCACTTCTTGTCTTGAAATGCGGCGAAGAGCATGGAAGATCTGTTGAAAGTCGTGCCCATCCCTGAGAAAGATCACATTCCACCCGGACGCGACATAGTCAGCCTCGATGGCCTGTGGCATGACCAGGTTGGTATCCCCGCTAATCTGCAGATGATTGCGATCGATCACTGCGGACAGATTGTTGAGCCCATATTTTACAGCGAAACGCCTTGCCTCGCCTATTTGGCCTTTCTGCTGCTCGCCATCCCCCATCAACACCACCGTTTGCGAGCGGTTTTTCTTAAGTTTTTCCGCAAGGGCAACGCCGGCGCCGACTGAGAGTCCCTGGCCGAGGTTCCCCGTATTCCACTCCACTCCCGGCACACAGCATTCCACATGCCCGGTAAATGAGGACCCGGCCCGCCGGAATTCCAGGAAAAGGTCTTCTTCTTTCACATAACCAAATTCGCACAGGACACTGTAAACGCCCGGGCTGATGTGTCCCATACTCACAATCAAGCGGTCCCGCTCAGGCCAGCAGCAATTGTCAGGGTCATGGCGGAGAGTGGAATAAAGCATCAGGAGCAGTTGAAGAGAAGACATGGAGCCCCCCGGATGGCCGCTGCCGGCGAGTGTCGTGCACACAATGATCCTTTGCATACAGCGGCGCCACATCTCCGCAAGCGCTTGTTGCTGTTCCCCAGTCAAAGAGGGCTGTTCCAAAGATATTTTAAAGATGGCCAAGCAGTAACCTCCTTAAAGACCGGTTTGATAGTAGATAGAGTCTCTTGAAAAAGTGTTCAGAACTTTAAGGTTAGAACATATCCGACAGGTCATAATCCGCTGAAACATCTGTTAGAATGTGCACCCTCCACTCTCTGTTGGGCTCAGAGCATGGAGGGTTCACGCTTTATTGGAGGGCCATCATTTGCAACTCAACACAACCACCATTCTCGGGTTAAGATGCACTAACTTTTTTTCTGCAAGAGGGCCGTATGGCATTGCTGGCAAAGGAATCGAGGAATCGTTTCCGGATAAGTAATCGTTTCCACGCTCAATCCCCAGTTGTGCACATCCTTAATAGGCAAATGTTCTACTACAAGGTGGTCCATACACATGCACATTCCGCAGGCCAGGCAGACAGCGAGGGCAGGAGTTTGTTTCCCTTCTTTCGCACAGATATAACAATACATTTCAAGTCCTCCTTTTCTTTACAGTGAGTTCGTTAACCATATTTCACAACCATGGAATTCCCAATCTCCATGATCTCCACAGCCGTCCAGCTCCCTTGCCGGAAGCTGATCGGCCTAACCGCAAAAGTGGGCGACCCGTTTGGCTACAAAGTCCACCATTTGTTGAGTAGCCTCTGAAAATTGCCGAGCCGTGGCCATCACAGCAGGATGGTTGTCGAATTCTTTGGGCGAGTAGCCATCTTCGGCATAGCCTCTCGCGAAATAGGGAATCTTCAGCAGCTTGTCCATTACCTTCTCTGACACCGGTTCTTGGATCTGAGAGTGAAATTCGATGTGCCGCGCCTTCTCGAACAGACCTTCTATAAAGATTGGCGGGCACGTGTAGACGATGTTGGCCCCAGCCAGTTTTTCCAGGTGCCAGCAACGAAGTTCACCATTGACTATCGGACTCAAACGCATTGAACATAGAAGCATCTTACCCGGATAAGCGGTATTCTCATCGACCAGCCGGCATGCTTTCTTGAAAATGGCAATCTCCGCCCATCGCACGTCGGCTTCGCTCAGTTCGATGTCCCGCTCGGCGGCCTCCTTCTGCAGATCTCCCAGCGTACCGTAGCGCGTGCTCATGGCGGTGATAACCGATCGCCACTTGCTGAGATCCACCCCGTTGGCCCGTGCTTCCTTGAGGCCGGCAACAACCGCTTGCATGCAGGCGACAAACTGCGGAATGATAAAAGATAATGTATTGTTGGTCGGAATACCCCTCGCCGTTAAGCGCCGAATGACCTCATAGCCTTCGGCGGTGCCGGGGATCTTGATCATAACGTTGGGTGACAGGGCTCGAAGCTCTTCGCCCTGTGCAAGCATTCTATCCACATCGTGCCGATTCCGCGGATCCACCTGCCCTGAAATGTATCCATTCTTGTAACCGGTGGCCTGGAATATTGGAAGATACATCTCGGCCCCGCGCCGGACGATCTCCTTATAAGTTTGCCAAAACACAACCTCCGCATCAAGACAGCGATCCTTTTCGATCAACGCGTCGATCCAGTTGTTCCAGTAACCGGGATCGTCTTTGATTGCTTCGTATGATAAGGGCGGATTGGTTGTAACCCCTCTAAACAGGATGTCGCCCGGAGCTCTGTTAGAACTGTATAAACGGTCCAACCACGCGGCCATTTCTTCAGGGTCGGGAACTTTAGCAAGCATTTTTTTTCGCCAATTCTCATAAATGATTGGTGACGAATCCCACCAGATTTCGGCTTCAGGGTTAACCTCCCACAGTCGTTCGAGCACGCTTTTACTGGACATGGAATTTACCTCCTGCCAACAACTTCCTTCTTAGGACTCTCTTTGTGGGACTGGCATCTTGCCGCCATCCCGCCGGCGACCGGACTTGCCGTATATGGAAGACGCGCCCACAGAGACAAATCTCTCTTGACGTATGGATAACAACTGCCGGACTAAAGCACATGGCATCATCCTTAAGAACCTGGCGTCTGTTGCTACTCCACCCCCTGATATCGCGATATTGCTGGAAAGACTTTCACTTTTAGAGCCTGGTAAGTTTCCCGGAAGATACCGAACATCTCTTCGTAGATCTTCACATTCTCAGGGATCGGGTCCCAGCGGTCGACCACATGGACCATGTTTTTGATAGCCTCATGGATGTCCTTGTAGATGCCGACCCCTAACGTGGCCAGCATCGCCGCTCCCAGCGCTGTGGCTTCGCTTTCTTTTACCGTTTCGACAGGCCGGCCGTAAATGTCAGCCTGCATCTGATTCCATAGCCGCGACCGGGCTGCACCACCTGTCACCCGATAATATTCGAAGGGTTTAAAAGGCGCCTCCTGCAATGATTCAAGCATATCTTTCATTTCATAGCAGATGCCTTCCATCGTTCCCCGAACCAGGTCAGCCTTGGTATGAGCGAAAGTCAGGCCCACGATGGTGCCTCTTGCGTAGGAATCGTAGTATGGGCAGGCAGCGCCGGCCAGCCACGGCAGAAAAATAGTCCCTTTGGCCCCGGGAGGCGACTGGGCGGCAATCGCCGTAAGCAGCTCATAAGCGTCCATGCCGACCAGGTTGGCCGCCCCCATCTCCAGGTGTCCCAAGTTATTGCGCAACCACCGAAAGCTGCTGGCGGCCGCACTCGCGTGGCCTTCCATTTCCCAGTGATCGGTTCCTGGATGGCCAAGGACATGGTTCTTACCTTCAGGATGCCGGATGGGTTTCGGCGAATACCCAATACATAGACCGGCCGTGCCCAAACAGATCGAAGCCAGACCTTCTTGCGCATTCCCAACGCCGATGGCGCCACACTGTTGGTCTCCACTGCCTACCACAATAGGTGTCCCCACTGCCAAGCCCGTTTTTTCGGAGACCTCCGGGGGTACAACTCCTATCTGGGTGCCGGGCCGATAGTTCTTGGGATACTTTTCAATGTCAACCTCAAACATCTGAGCCAGTCTTGTATCATATTCGATTGTGTCCGCATTGACGATTTGCCACCACCCCGCATCATCATCGTCGTCGTAGTAGTTATCCGCTCCATAAGCTTTGATGAGCATGGCTTGAGGAGTTATGAACTTGTAGGTTTTTTCATAGAGGTCAGGAAAGTGTTTTTTGAACCAATACACTTTAGATGAAGGCCACACGGCGCCAATGGGAAACCCGGTGATATTGTAGAGATCCATCTCGGTCATCCCGTTGGCAGCGAGCTTTTCACGCATCCATGGCAACATTTCCGTTCCACGCAAGTCCTGCCAGATAAATATGTGGCTAAGGAAGTTCCCGTCCTTGTCCACCGGTACGAAAGTTGACCGCATATTCGTGAAACTAATTCCAGCAATGTCAGCGGGATTGACCCCGCTCTTTTTGATCGCCTCCCGCGTCGATTTGTATGCCAATGTAATAACATCCTCGGCACTTTGTTCCACCCACCCCGGTTGCGGATAACGAGTGGGTGTTTCATAGTAGGCACTGCCCAATGCATTCCCCTTAATATCGAAGACTGCGCTTCTCGCGCCCATGGTGCCTGCATCAACGCCGACGACATACTTGTTTTTCATGTTGGAACCCCTTTCGCGGCAGAGTTTTTCGTTGGGCGGCTCTTCCCCTGTGGGAGAGACCCCATTACAACGAAGCTATCTCTGAGGATCCTTAGAGGGTCGTCGTTTTACTTTACAATTTCAATATTTTTACCGTAGTAGATTTCCATCATCAGTGGTAATTCATCAATGATCTTCGCACCGGCTCGTGTGCCGATGAGATCGGCGCCTGCGAGGATTGCCCCCAGGGCTACCTGAGGCGTCCAGAATGCACCGGTCCCCGCCACTTTTACCCCGATATGGGGCGAAACGCTGTCACGCATCAGCTTCACCTCCGCCATGGAAGGTCCTCGCGGAGCTCGCCCTGTCGAACTCTTTACGTAGTGGCCGCCTCCTTCTTCCACACACTTGCAGGCAGCTACGATGTCGTCCCTGGTCAGATAGGCCACCTCGATGATGATCTTGGTTTTCGCCCCCTGGGCTGCACTGACGAGATTCTTGATTTCCTCGGTCACCAGCTTGTAGTTTTTGTCTTTGAGAGCGCCGATATCGATGACCATATCCAGCGCCTTGGCTCCCCGCCGCACCATGTCTTCGGCGGCTGCCAATTTGATTGCCGGCGTACCCGAGCCGAACGGAAAATCCAGGACAACAGTGGGTTCGACATCAATTCCTTTCAGTCCCTCAACCACTAGTGACAGAGCGTTTGGATTTACACAGAACGAGTTGAACAGGTACTTCCTGCAAAGTTCGATGCCCTCCAGAATGTCAGCCTTTACCGATTCGGGGTGCAAGACGGAATGGTCAATCATCTTTGCCAGAGATTCTTTCGTGAGTGCCTTTCCCCTTACCTTAATCATGGGTAAACCTCCTTATGAATTCTTCCGGGATGAGGAAAACTTCTGCTCCCCCTGCGCGCTCTTCACGGAGTTCAATTCATTTTCGCAAGTGAGCCGAATACAAAAGCGTCAACTCAGTTTCCATAAACGTAACGGCCGCCGTTGACATCCAAGGTGATTCCGGTAACGTACTTACTCTCCTCAGAGACAAGGAACATGACCGCACCGGCAATATCGGAAGGATCGGCCACGCGCCCCAGGGGAATGGCTTGCTTGTAATCTTCCAGGCGGCGAGGCGCATCCTTATGCCTCCCCAAAGGGGTGTCGGCGATACCAGGACAGATCGTGTTCACGCGAATGTTGTCCTTGGCCCATCTTAAGGCAGCATACTTTGTCAAACTTATGACTCCGCCTTTGGCTGCTGTGTAATGAGGTCCACCAAAACTGCTGCCGCTTTTCGCAGATGATGAGGAAAGCTGTACAATTCTCCCGCCGCCGCCGGCCTTCATAAATGGGTAGACTTCCCTCAGACAATAGAAGTAGCCTGTCAGATCGACCTTCAGCACTTCTTCCCATTCCTCGTCCGTACAAGATTCAATTGGACTGAACTTGATCAACGCTGCCCCATTTATAAGTATGGCAATTTTTCCTATTTTATCAGACACATGCTTCATGCCATCTCTGACGGATTTGGAGTCGACAACATTCATGTGAACCGCAAAGGCTTCGCCGCCCTGGGCTTTAATCTGCGATACTGTTTCTTGAGTTCCGGCGTCATCGATGTCTGCGCAGGCAACCACTGCACCATTCAAGGCCAGTTCCAGGGCGATCCCGCGATCAAGTCCCGAAGCCGCACCGGTCACAATAGCCGCATCACCGGCCAGGCGTTGGCTTTTAAAAGACATTACCTACCTCCTTTTGAGATCCCGATTTTCTTTCTTTACGGGGAATCCCCGTTAAGTCCTTGTCGAGGGTCATTCTTCACATCCCTTGGCTCTCATTGGGGAATGGCTCATTATCTGATCCATCGGGGCAGGTCTTCAGCCCAATGGACAATAAGGTCTGGACAGGCTCGCAGGATTTCCTCGGGGGTGGAGTAACCGTAAGTGACCCCGCAAGAAAGGACCTGAGCGGCCTTGGCAGCTTGAATATCTGTTGGCGCGTCTCCAATCATGATAGTCCTCGTCAGTGATGTGCCGAGCTTGTGAGCAATGTGGACGAGCATATCAGGGTGTGGTTTTTGCCGCGCCACGGACTCTGGACCCACAACCATTTCAAAATACGCCTCGATCCCTAAGCCCTTAATGATAAGCCGAGTGAGCGGTTCAGCTTTATTGGTGGCAATGGCCATCCGCTTTTTGCAACGGTGGAAGTGCTCAAGAACTTCAGCGATTCCCGGATAAAGAACCGTCGTTACGAGGCAATTCTCGCTATAGTGCCGCCGGTAAATGGGAAGCGCCTCTTCGATGTGCTTTTCATTGGATTCGCCCAGGGCTTGGCGAATAATCGATTCCAGACCTCCTCCGATGAGGGTTGCCACCTTCTCAGACGGCAGCTCTTTCAATCCAAACTGCCGCAATACATGGTTGACTGAGTTGGCGATGTCCTGGCAAGTATCCACGAGCACACCGTCAAAATCGAAGATGATGGTTTCGACTTTCCAAATCATCGGTTTTGAGTCAAAAATAAAAGGGTTGTCCTTAACTGCCAAACACGCTACCGCGTCATAAGAACGCGACATGTGTACTTGTCGCCGCGATTAAAACACTCCACGTAAGCCACCGGCGTGCCATCTTCGGCGAATACGATCCTTTCCTTGTAAAGAAGCGGCGCCCCTTTTCTCGTATTGAGCAGTCGAGCTTGAGAGGCCGTTGCGGCTCGCGCTTCGAATTTCTCAAGCGCCTGTTTTATACGTACAGCCCGCTCATAGATTTCCCAAGAGGCTTGGAGCAGAAGCTCTTCTTCCATCAGGTTAGGGAAAAGCCTCTTGGGCAAATGATCATATTGAAGCGTCACGGGTTCCCCGTCCAGTTTCCGAAGGCTCTCGATACAGAAAACAGGGTCTCCCACTTTGATGTTCAGAGCGTCCGCGAGGTGAACGCCAGCCGATATTTCTTTTCGGGACAGAATTTGTGTCTGGGCTTCCATACCCAGTGCCCTGGCTTCCTCGAAGAAATTCGTCATTCGGGTGTGATCCCGGTTGATCTGGCGTTGGGCGACGAAAGTCCCCACACCTCGCCGACGAAAGAGTAATCCCTCAGAAATCAGATCAGCGATACCGTGCCGGATAGTCATTCGGCTTACCTGATATTGCAGACTCAGCTCTTCTTCAGGCGGAATTTTCTGTCCAGGTTTAAGGCGCCCTTCAGCAATTTCCTGGCGCAACGCTTCTCGAATCTCCACATATCGGGGTAGTCCAAGGACATTGGACCTAGCCTGAATGACCGATGGTATCACAGATAAACTCCTCTCCTATCGCCTGATTGCCATGCGAGCTTGACCTGCCATGCCTGCCGTCAACGTTAGAGCTTGCTCGCCAAATGGATAACGTTCACGATGAAAGTCCCCAAAGCGATGGTACAACCGGGCGGATCTATATGAGTGCTGCCGTGATTGTAGAACATGCGCGCCAGCAACTCCTGGAGGAATGACGCTCCGATTCCCGCCACCACCCCAGCGGCAACAGACCCAAAGTGCATGTAAGCCAGCGCTGCTATAATCGCTTGAGGGTGCCACAGGGGGAATTTTTGAATGGAGCCCGTACCAAGGGTCAGACCGAACAGGCTGAATACGGCTACGCCCCAACCCATAATCAAAGGCGTCACAAAAAGGCCGACCTTTGAGGCTTGGACCGCATTCCTGGCGGCCAGGGAAGCAAGCATTTCCTGGGCCCCCATGGCTAAAGAAACCGAAAAAATCCCAGCCCCCAGACCAAGAGCAAACAACCGGCCTGGTGGGGACTGCCAGCCACACCACGAAATGTTGTAGTTGTCTGTTTTCAGGTACCCATGCTTTCGGATGGATTCCATGTTCCCCCATGGCGCCTCTTTCTGGAACACGAAACGCGCCAGCATAGCGCTGATCGCAACTGCCAGGGCGACACAGTCAAACATATTGATAACAGGGATTTTCACCAGAAGCAGAAATAAAATGTGACCAACGAGTCCAAACACGCCTCCCATCAGGATTGTGTCCCAGGAAGTTCCAATCAGGGGTGATAGAATGTCTTTAGCAACCTTCGGCTCGGTTCCGCCAGGGTGTGTTCCTCTCATGGCCGCATAGCATGCGGCGGCCACCGGGGCGGCGAAACCACCCACATGTGGCCCGAAGATAGGCCCCAGGCCTACCTGGAGAAGAATCCAGTCGGAACCTCCAAGCAGGACGATCAAGCAGCCAAAAAGAACGATAAGCCCACAAAACGAAAATGCAAAAAGGGCTCCCACAACCGTACCAATAATGCCTCCACCAAAAGCAAACAAAAGTGTGTTTACACTCCAGGGATCCATACCTTACCTCCCATTAGCTAGAATGTACTCGCAATCTTCCTCATCATCTCTCTTAAAAAGATTAGTTCTTTATTCCGTTTTTCGTCTCTTAGTGCAAGCACATTGCCCATGAGGGGCTCTGCCAGTTCTCCCGGCAGAACGAATGCGGCGCGCTCCGATCTCAGACTTTCCTGTTCTTTCGGCTCGCGCGACATTAGTTTGGCCCCCCAGGGTCGCACCCCGCAAATCCATGATTTGAATCATCCGGGATGCTCTGGTGACAGCATCGTTTCCCGCAAATTCCCATCGCTTCAGACGATGGGCAATCCCTTCTTGACGAGTTTGCCCATAGAGTCTGCCGTACAGACCGCATCGTAGACCATCTCATCGCTTATCGGGAAGGCATGATTGTGCATTATCTTGCCTGGCAGACATGATGCCTTGACGGCCTCCATCAGCCGCTTCGGCCCAACTTTATCGATATGGAGATCCGCCAGTGTTGAGGGTAAGCCAACCTTGTGACAGAATTCAAAGACCTGCTGGATTGTCTCTTTCGGTCGATTTTCAAGCACAATTTGCACCAAAGTGAGGAACGCAACTTTCTCACCGTGATAGCATTGATGAACCTCCTCGAGGACGGTGAAGCCGTCTTGCATGGAGTGCGCCGCTGCTAGACCCCCACTTTCGAATCCAAGGCCGCTCAGCAGGCTATTGGCTTCCACGATGGATTCCAGGGCAGGGGTGACCCTGTGCTCTTCGCACGCAATTTTGGCCTGCAGCCCGTATTCCATCAGAAGATCAAAACATAAGCGGGCACAAGCCATGGCAGTGGCGGGGGGTTGCCCGCCGGACAGGTTCAGAGCGCCGGACCTGTTGCAGGCATCCGCCTCAAACCAGGTTGCCAGGGCGTCTCCCATCCCGGCGACCAAAAATCGGGCGGGGCCATTGGCAATGATCTGAGTGTCCACAAGAACTACATCGGGATTTCGTGGCGGAAAGAAAAACTCAACGAATTCACCCTTTTTATCATACAGAACTGATAGGCGGCTGGTTGGAGCATCCGTAGAAGCGATTGTCGGTACGATAACCGTTGCCGCTTTCAGGCGTGTGGCGACTACCTTTACCGTGTCGATTGCTTTGCCGCCTCCAGAGGCTAGAACGATATTGCAGTTTTCCTTTTTACCTCGTTCAACGAGCCGATCGACTTCAGCATAAGTGCATTCACCGCCGAATGTTTCTTCTACCTGAAAGATGTTTTTTTCAGCAAAGCTTTTGTTGCGGCCATCCCTGGTTACCGAGAGCCCGGTCTTCCCGCCGACCACGAGCACCCGATCGCCTAGTTGCGCGATCTCGTTACCCACCTCGTAGATGGCGTTGCGACCCTGTACATACTTACCAGGCGCGATCAAAATTCTACTGAATTTGCCCATTTTCGTCCTCCGTTTGTTTGTGTTCTCGTTTGCTCACCCTGTGCTTCCGGAAACTACACTGTTCAATTGTTTGAAGGTTTGTTCCCTATTGGGCCTCAGCGACTTTGCCCTTATTGCGTGGAGCCGCCCAGAGCCCCACTGCTCCGGCTGGGGAGATTTGTCTGGACCGGCAAACAATCAGGGCTCCGCAGCCAGTTTCCCGATGTGGTGTTGTTCGAAATTCGAACACATTGGAGTCTAGTTGTATAGACGTTTAGACAAGAGACGGCTAATTGTCAAGACAATTCTCCATCGATACAATATTATGTCACTACCGTTGAACGGCGCCGTGCAGGGCGCCCGGAAAAACAGCCGAAAACACCGGCAGGGGAACCCGTGGAAGCGTAATCTCGGGCGAACCCGCACACCCGTACAGGGTTATATAAAGGAACAAACGGTAGTGTTGGCAAGGTTGCGGTTCAGGCGCGCGAGCGAGCGGCCAGCGAAGCGAGACTCCAGGCGCGGGGCGCCTGCAAGCGCTTGTCAGGTGCTTGCTGTAAGCTGAAGAGCCGCATTAGCAGCTTGGTCAAGAATACTCCAGATAGTATCAACCCATTCTCGGTGCTCTGGTTTCATCAAGACAGAACGAAGGCACGTTATTGTGTTGCGGTCGGGTTCCATGTGGGCTGCATGAAGATCGAATAACTTAACCGGCAAATCGGCCAATGCAAGATAGAGCTGACGCTGTTCGGCCTCTTCAAAAATCCGGCGTGCAATCTCGGAGGCTTTGCTCACCAGTGCGGCCTGGGGCGCCCAGATGACGATATCGAGTTCTGGCGTGAAGGCGGTGAGGAAGCGTTGATCGGCCCTGAGCTTGCGATACAGCTCCATGGCGGCTTCGCGCGAACTTTGCAGTCCTCGGGCAAATTCGCCGCCTTTGGCTAAAGGGAGCAGTTTCTGCGTGGCCCACAATCCGACCGCTGCTGCCCCGGCCCGCGAGCACTCCAGGCTGATTTCACCGAGGTGCAACTCGTTCGAGCTGAAGTAAGTATACGGCGAGTCGTGCTTGTAGAAATGGCCGACACCGGGATCTTTGAACAACACACAACCGCATCCGTAGGGCTGGAGGCCGTGTTTGTGCGGGTCAATGACGATGGAATCGACCTCTGGAAGCAGGTCGTACGCGCAACGCGTTTCGGCGGTCAAGTTATCGGCCAGTCTGAAGTAGCCGCCATAAGCCGAATCGGCGTGGATACGGAAACCATACTGCTCGCGGAGCCTGAGCAGTTCAGGCAGGGGATCGATTGAACCGGTGGCTGTCGTGCCGATGGTAGCTACAACGGTGCCGATCCCACCATGATCGAGACTTCGTTTCAGCGCTTCGAGTTCCATACGCGCCCGCCGGTCGCAGGGAATGGCTTCATATTCCAGTTTGAGGACGGCGCTGATGCGGCTGTGGGTATAGTGCGCCTGCTCTGAGGCGACAATGCGACTGGCCGGGCTGAGGCGATCGGCTACCCAGAGCGCTTCGAGATTGGCCATCGTGCCGCCACTGGTCAGATGACCCAGATATGTTTGCCAACCGAACATTGCGGCAATTTCGCTCAAGGCTTCTTTTTCCATGCGGGAACTGGCCCGCCCGCCGTCGAGACTATGGTTGTTAGGGTTGATCCAGGTTGCCAGCATCGAAGCGAGCCGCGCCACAGGGTGGGGCGGTTTGAGCATTTGTCCGGCATAGAGTGGGTGAAAGTAAGGGTAATTGTCGTGCAGGCGCTCGGCGACCTCGAGGATGACGCGCTCGATAGGCTGGGTATCCGGAACTGCAGCGCTTGCCGGCGGCAAGCTGGAAAAGCCTGCCTCCAACCTATCAACCGCGTCCCGCAGGATGCGCAGCGAATCCTTTTCCAAAATGGAAGTCGAAGAGTTTTCCACAGTTTGGTCTTTCTTCAGTAAAGTGGGGAAGCCCCGGCGAGAGGTCCCACTACCATTATAAAGTTGCCGGACGTATTCCACTGCTAACCTTTGTACACTTCCGGAAGGAGATGCCCGCAGTAAAGTTTGACCCATGAGCATTGCGATGTCGACATAAGATTCTATTTTTTTCTTGCATTCTCTGTAGAGTGTGGATATATTGATTTCTGCGCTACCCAGCGGAAGGGACCGCCAAGCTGCGAGCGATCCGTATTACTCCAGCCGAGCTGCCAAGCTAAAAAAAGCTTGGCTTTTTTTATTTTAACCTCTTCGATCAAGGGGACACGGCAGTTCGTGTTCGTGTTCGTGTTCATCCCGATGTGAGAGGCCGCAAAAAATTAATGCGGTCGGGAAGAGAATATCTCGCGTCGGTTTCCGGTTAATCGCCAAGTTCGTTCCAATTCTGGTCGTGTTACTGAATTCAGGTCGTGTTACTGATAGAGTATGGGAATATGACAAGAGCATTTTCCTTATTCCCGATATGCTACTGGAATGTGTTGTTCCGTCAGTCATTCCCGACGAGTACTCATATCAATAACTTTTTGTTTTCATTGATGTTTTTAACTGCTCCACAGGTAGCTGGTTTGGATGGCCTTCTTCGACATAGTGTTGGAGCCTGGCCTGACAGGCTGCCCGGGGACTGAGGTGCGGTTGGTGAAAGGCTGGTGTGAAAGGAGGTCACGACCGCTTTCGTTGATGGCAGCTGATCGAAATCGATTGACCTTTAACGGGGAGAAATAAAATGGCCACTGTACCGTATCAAAAAATGGTTGACGAGGCCGTTGGGGCCACGAAGTCCGTCTACAACGTGATCAAGGAGAAAAGAGGCGGGACTTTCACCTTTGACCACTGCAAGCCTTACGTCGATGCCGTTAACAAGATGAAACCGGTCGAAGGTCAGAGCAAGGAGGTTTTCGACCTGCACGTGAAATCCGTAAACGCTCACTACGATATCCTCACCGGTCTGACAAAGACTATCCGGCCGGAGGATGATCCCTTTATCGAGCATTATCAGACGCCGCCGATCCTCGAGATCCTGTATGAAGCCGACCCCAGTTTCAAGGATGCCATGTGGAAGTTCATCGACGCCATCGCGAAGAACAAGGCCCTCATCGGTCTCGAGTCAGTTCGGCGTTATGGAGGCATGTACGGGCTGACCTGCGTCGTGGACTTCGCGCTTTCCGTGGGTTCGGTCTCCAATCTGGTTAATCGTATTCTCAGGCAGATGGATATTCCAAAGCAGCACAAGCAGACCATTCTCGCCTGCAAGTCCTGGGGGATGAATACTTCCTACGGGCTGGGCGGCGCCTTCCGTGCCGCTCTGGAGTCGGGAAAGACCGCTGCTGAGGCGGAACAGGCCGAGGTCGACACACTCCAGTTCATTTACCGTGAACCGGTGGCTGCCCAGGCGCAGCTCATGGATACCCACAATCTGGGCGGGCATGGGCCGCACAGTTCTTTTGACGTTCGCAAATACATGGCCCAGTATAAAGAGAAGATGAAACCGTTTGTGCTGGCGGCGTTTGAAAAGGGCGTCCACCCGGCCAACATCACGGCGGTGCCTGCATTCTGCGTGGGCGAGATCGGCCACCATATAGCTCAGTCCTCCTATAACATGTTCAAGGACGACATGGCCTTCGGGATCTACGAAGCCATGATGGACGTGTTCGCCAACACTTTGCACGCCGGACTGAAGATGAATGCTTTCAAGAGCCAGTGGGATGTGCTGGCCGTGGCGACCGGAGCTCCCGCATGCGCGACGGCCTATCTTTTGTGGCTCGACGCCTTCACCGTGCCCATGGTCGTTGACCTGTTGACCAAGCGCTTCCACAATTACTGTGCCATGAACCCCAAGCGTGGCGAAGCCGATGAACTGCACAACGCCGATTTCATCGATATCATTTCGCGCGGGGAGCAGATCCTCGACATCGAACCCATCGGCAGCGGCGCAAAGATCAAGGGTATCCCTGTGGACCTCAGTCCCATCGACAAACACCCGGTCGTCTCGAATCCGCAACGTTACACCTACCCGGCCTGCGCCATTACGCAGCGCTTTGCAGCTTTGATGAGCATGGCCGACTTTCCCTGCTACCTGACCCCTGAATGCACCACGGCGACGCTTATGACCAACTGCATCGCGCTCAACCCGGCTGTACCCGGCGCGCCGGTGCGTGGTTGCAAGGGCTGCGGGGTCTGCAGCCTCATCAAGCGCAATGTCCCGTATGTTAAGGGCGCATTGAATGGCGCAAAGGGTTACTGCGAGTGGAATTTGGCAGTGTAGACCCGAGGCGTTTGGGATGATGTTTTTCGAGTCCGGAGGAACTTCCTCCGGATTCCAAACGATACTCCCTTAAGAAAGGAAGTGAAAGCAATGGCCAGTGAACCGACATCAATGCAGAAATACCTGGCGGAATTGGTAGGCACTTTCATGTTAGTCTGGATTGGACCAGGCGCAGGTGTAGTAGCCGGTCTGCTGGGCGTGAAGGGATTGGCGGATGTTCTCGCCATTGCATTGGCGTTTGGCATTGCGGTGGCCTCTGCCATCTACGTGGTCGGAAAAATTTCCGGATGTCATATCAATCCTGCAGTGACCATCGGTCTGGCAGTCCGCAAGAGTTTTCCGTGGAGCCAGGTGATTCCTTACATTGGTTTTCAACTGGCAGGCGCAGTCCTCGCATCGTTGCTGTTTGTGGCCTGCCTGGGGACCAAGGCTTCAGTAATGTACGGCTTGGGGGCCACCACCATCAACGCCGGAGCCGGGGTGAGCATTCCTATGGGGATTCTGGGAGAGGCGATCGGCACATTTTTCCTGATGATCACCATCATGGGGGTGGCGGTCGACAGCCGTGCTCCGGCAGGCTGGGCCGGTTGGATAATCGGCATGGCGGTTGCCGGCATCATCATAACCCTGGGGCCGTTGACGGGCGCATCGATCAACCCGGCACGCACCTTTGGGCCCTATATCGGCAATCTGATTTTCGGGGGGCCCAATCCTTGGGATCAGTTCTTCCTGGTTTATTGTGTCGGGCCGATCGTCGGAGCGATTATCGCCGTTTTTGTGTACGACTTTATCGCACCTCAGGAAAAATCGGCCTGAACTGCAGTTGGCAATATGCATGAGCACGGGCCGTAGCGCCTGCGCTCACCAAATAGCGCTTGGGGTTGGTCTCCCACAAAAGAATGATTGCCCCCCATCGGAAGGCTGACCCTATCACTCTAAATATCGAGCAGGAGGGATTGACGTGCAGTGTTATGTTTGCTCACAGACCGGGGTGGAGAGCGAAGCCATTGCCATTTGTATCGTGTGTGGCATGGCCGTTTGCAAGGAACACCTGATCAGGGCCGATGTCGATATGTGGGAAGGAGGCTATCCTTTTCCTCCTCAAAAGTTGAAGAAAAAGTTGCCCAGAGTTTTGTGCCAGGAGTGCTACAGCGCTCTCGTCAAGTAGGAAAAGTGAGGCGATCGTCCCACCGTGAGGCAAAGTGGATTTGTTGACCGTGCAAGCCTCTCCTCCCACGGAGAGGGGGGAGAGGCGCACCCTGCTGCCCCGTTGCCACGCAGCCGGCGCCAAAGTTACAGTACGAACCGGTAGCCCGGCTCGAACGGACCGATCGCGGACAAATCAACCCTAATTCGGTCAAATAACATGAGCGCCAATACCGTTAAACTTTTGGGTATTTCCGGAAGCCCCCGCCACGGCGCCACCGATTTCGCCGTTAAATCGGCTTTGGATTACGCAAAGGAAAAATATCAGGTCCAAACCGAATATTTTACGGCTCGAGGGAAAAAGATCGGTTTCTGCATCCACTGTGACCATTGCGTCAGAAAGCTGGAAGGGTGCATTCAAAAAGACGATGTCCAGGATCTCTATCCAAAACTGGAATGGGCCAACGCCTGGTTGCTGGGGAGCCCGGTCTATCAAGGGCAAATATGCGGGCAGTTGAAGGCTATATTGGATCGCTGCAGGGCATCGGTGGCAAGAAACCCGAAAATCTTCGAAAACAAGATCGGCGCGGCGCTCGCTGTCGGTGGTGACCGGAACGGAGGCCAGGAACCCACCATTCAGACGATAATTGATTTCTACCTGATAAACGATATGATTCCCGTCGGCGGCGGGTCGTTTGGAGCCAACCTGGGCGGCGCGGTCTGGTCCAGAGACAAAGGTGCAGAGGGCGCAGCGGATGACGCCGAAGGAATCAAAGCCGTTTGCCGAACCGTGGATCGTCTGATCGGAGTCGCTTCCTTGATCCATAAATGATCCGTCACCACGTGGGGAGAGATAACCATGGCTGTGAGAATTGTCTGGGGTATAACGGGCTCCGGGGATCGCATCGCGGAAGTGTTCGAAGTGATGCGTGAACTGGCAGGACACAAGGAACTGGAGATCACTTCGGTTTTGTCCAAAGCTGCCGTTAAGGTCGTAAACTGGTACAAGCTCAAAGAGAAGCTGGATAGCATTTCAAAAAAAGTCTTTATCGAAGAAGATGCCAATACGCCATTCATTGTAGGACCTCTACAGATCGGTGAGTTTGACTGCCTGTTGGTTGCTCCTGCAACGGCTAACACCGTAGCAAAAGTGGTGAACGGAATTGCGGATACAATCATAACGAATGCCATATCACAAACAAATAAGACGAATACACCCATATATATTCTTCCGGTAGACCAGAATAAAGGGACTGCTACCACGATCCTTCCAGGGGGGAAGAAACTGGAACTTACGATGCGTGATGTGGACATTGAGAATTCAAACAAACTTAAGACAATGCATGGCATAATTACGTTAGCACATCCTCGTGATATAAAGACTGCTTTGGATAAACATTTACAGTAATATTGCAAATTCATCAGTTATTAGTATTTTTAATGTACATTTTCTGTTATTTCGCCACATCAATTTGAGGGATTGCCGAAGATCATAAGTAGCTAGATGGTAGTTCCAGGTATGGATATCACTTGTTGAGGTGCAGAATGCGCATAACTGTCAAGACAGGTTGTAGGCTTCATCTCGGTTTCTTAGATCTAACCGGAGATCTCGGCAGATTATACGGAAGCATCGGAGTTTCCCTGGAGAATCCCGGAACCGTTATTACAGTGGAAAAATCCCGGCAACTCTTTGTCGAACACGGTAACAACACCGAGAAGACGATTTTAGACATTGTGGCGCGGTTTTCTCAACATTATCAATTGCTGCCTGCGACGAAAATTCATCTGGTAGACGGTATCCCCAAGCATTCGGGGCTCGGTTCCGGAACCCAACTCGCGTTGGCGGTCGCAACAGCTCTGGCAAGAATGTTCGACATAGATGTGAGTGTGAGGGAAATATCCGTCATAATGGACAGGGGCAAACGATCGGGGGTGGGCATCGCCTGCTTTGAAGCAGGGGGATTCATTGTAGATTCCGGCCGCAAGAATGCCGGCAAAGACGTCGTTGGCGGACCGCCCTCCGTAATCTTCAGGCACGATTTTCCTGCAGGCTGGTGTTTTGTCATCGTTATTCCCGAAGCAGCAAAGGGCTTGTTCGGAAGAGAGGAAGAGTACGCGATGAGCAGCCTGAACCCTTCCAGGAGGATTTCCGAAGAAATATGCCGGTTGACTCAGATGAAGCTGCTGCCCGCCCTTATCGACCGGGATATAGTGGAATTCGGCGAAGCTCTTACTGAAATCGACATGAGAACGGGCATGTATTTCGAGCGGGCACAGGGGGGCATCTACAAGGATGCGATCACGAAAGATCTGGTAAGATTCATGCTTGAGTGCGGAGTCAACGGGGTTGGGCAAAGCTCGTGGGGGCCGACCATATATGGCTTGGTGGATGAGGACAGAGCACCGGTCGTGGCGGACAAAGTGAAGAATTTTCTTGCTGAAAGAAAGATGGGCTGTGAGGCGTTTGTTTCCCAATGCCGCAACAGAGGCGCGGAGATAACCATAAGCGACTAGAGATGCGCGGTGGCAGGGGAAAATGCCGTCGTGAAGACAAGAGGTTATCAGGATTCATTTTCGGAAGAGTGCGACATCCCGCCCTTGGATTGGAAGCCGGTCCCGTCGCGGCGTGCGGACAGGGGCAGGCTGCCGCATCGCAAATGACCCTGGTTGGAGGCTCGCCTCGCTCGATGGCGTTCGAGGGGATCACGAGGGGGAATGAAGATGAAAAAGATTCTGATTCAGTTGGATAGCGACAGAATAGCGAGCAGTTTCGATGCCATTACGGCCTATGACGCAGGCGTAGACCGAGTGCTCCTCTATGGGGGAGTCGCGCCCGATGAGGTGCGCGGCATAGTCTATGGAGCGATGTTCACTCGCGGGGTGGGGGATTTAAAGAACTCGGCCGTGTTCATTGGAGGTTCCAGCGTACCCAGGGGCCAAGCGTTGCTCGATGCGGCGAAGGCCGCCTTTTTTGGGCCCGTGCGCGTGTCTCTCATGCTCGATGCCAATGGCTGCAACACGACTGCCGCCGCCGCCGTAGCCAAAATTCGCTCCAAAGGCGATGTGACGGGGAAAAAGATAGCGGTGCCGGCAGGTACGGGGCCGGTCGGGCTCCGGGCGGCCGCTTTACTGGCAAGGGAGGGAGCGATGGTGACGCTCAGTTCTCGCACCCTGGCGCGCAGTGAGACAGCCTGTGCCTCCATCAAAGAAAGGTTCGGCGTTGAAGTCAGCCCGGCCGAGGCGGCGGACGCAGAAGGAACCGCCCGCGTGCTCGAGGGCGCTTATGCAGTGCTGTGTTGTGGCGCGGCCGGCGTTACACTGGTCCCCGAATCGATCTGGTCGAATCATCCCACGCTGCAGGTGCTGGCCGATGTGAACGCCGTTCCGCCCCTCGGTATCCAAGGGACCGAATCCGGTTGGGCGGGCTATGAGAAACACGGAAAGAGCATTTTTGGCGCCATCGGTATCGGCGCTTTGAAAATGAAGGTGCACCGGGCTTGCGTAGCCCGGTTGTTCAACCGGAATGACCTCGTGCTCGACGCCGAAGAGATCTACGCCACTGCCAAAGAAATTGAGTGACGATGAGTATTCTCGTTGTTGGCGTAAGCACGCGCGCCATTGCCGAGTCTGCAGTGAGGGCAGGCTGTCGGGTTGTCACAGTGGATTATTTCGGCGATCGCGACCAAAAAGAACAAGTCGAGAACCATTCGCTTCTGCGAGACTTCAAAATCCCCTTCAGTGCGAAAGGTCTCCTGGCAGCGAGTCGGCGCCTTGAATTCAGTTCCGTCGGGTACATCTCGAACCTCGAAAATTACCCTGAAATAGTTGCGGAATTTGCGAAAAGGGGCCGTCTGCTGGGCAATACGCCGGAGGTTCTGCGTGGTGCGCGTGACTGGCGGCAACTCAGGCGGCTCTGCCGCGAGGAAAACATTCCGCTGGCCGTGACGCTCCTGCCCGGGGAGGAGAAGGAAGCCGTCCGGGAGTTCCGGTGGCTCTTGAAACCGGTGCGCAGCGGCGGCGGACACGGCATCCGTTTTTGGGATGGGTCGCGGTTGAAAGGGACTCACGTCCTGCAACGGTTTGTGGAAGGACGGCCCGCCTCGGCAGCCTTCGTGGCGGACGGAAAGAACAGTGTGGTTATCGGGATCTCAGAGCAACTCATCGGATGTCGGGAACTCGGAGCCCGGGAATTCGCCTGGTGCGGCAATCTCTTGCCGTTGCAACTGGATCTCCCGAGCAGGGCGGCCTTCCTTGAAAGTGTAGAAACCATGGCTGCGCGGCTCGCTCGCCGTCTCGGTTTACGTGGAGTGAACGGATTGGACCTTGTGGTAGCGTATGACGCCAACGGCTGCCCCACTCCGTTCCTGACCGAGGTGAATCCCCGCTACACCGGGTCCATGGAATTGGTGGAAAGAGCTTATGGGCTCAATGTTTTTTCTCTTCACCTCGATGCCTTGGCCGGGAGACTGCCTCAGTTTTCATTGGCGCAACATATTGAGGGCCCTTTCGCCGGCAAAGGGATTGTGTTCGCCAGGCGCGCGTCCACCGTGCCCGAGACAATGGGGGGAGTGGAGCGAGGGAGAAGAGACATTCCCTTTCCCGGAGACCGAATAAAGGCAGGCCATCCGATTTGCACGGTGTTTGGAGAAGGAGACGTGAGGGGATCGTGCCTGGAAAATCTATTGGCAAATGCCGGAGCCGTTCGCCGTGAGATCGGAGATGAACTGGAGGACTACGTTGAGTGAAAATTTCATACTCGTAACTGGGCGGACGGTCAAACAGGCGAGCGGCTTGCACAAGGGAAAAGATACGGACGCGTACCGCAGGGCGGTCACGGTGGTGGAAATGAACCCGGAAGACATGGCCCGTCTGGGAATCGGCGAGGGACGGCTCGTCCGGCTGCACACCTCTGCAGGGCAGATGGAGGCGCCGGTTCATGCCGGAGCACTCCCCCTGAAGATGGTGTTCATTCCCATGGGACCCGAGGCAAATAAACTCGTCGGCCCCGAGACGGATGGCACGGGGATGCCGAGTTTTAAAGGACTGACGGTGGAAGTGGAACCGGCATGAAGACTGTTGTCGAAAATGTAACGTGCACCTTTTGCGGGTGTCTCTGCGACGACATCACAGTCGAAGTGGAGGACAACCGGATCAGTCGCGTGCGGCGAGCGTGCGCCAACGGGCGTGGGATATTTCTCGACTACGACCCCACTCCCAAAAAGCCTACCGTTGCCGGCCGGGAAGTTGAATGGGAGGACGCCGTCGCGGCAGCGGCGGAGATTCTGGTCCGGGCGGACAGCCCGCTTATCTATGGACTCAGTTCATCGGCCTGCGAAGCTCAGAGAAAGGCGATCGAACTGGCTGACCTGATCGGGGCGATCGTGGACACTACTTCATCGGTATGCCACGGACCGACCGGACTGGCCATGCAGGCTGTCGGCGAGCCCAGCGCCACTTTGGGGGAAGTGCGGAATCGCGCCGATCTGCTCATCTTCTGGGGATGCAACCCCGCAGCGTCTCACCTCCGCCATTTCGAGCGCTATTCACTGAACGCTCAAGGCACGCTTGTCCCGAACGGACGCCGGGATAGGACGATGGTTGTTTTTGATGTGCGCCCCACCGCAACCGCAAAGGCAGCCGATCAGTTTTTCCAGGTTCTGCCGGATAGCGACTTCGAGGTGTTGGCGGCGCTTCGGGCGCTGGTACAGGGAAAGGAGATCGAGTCGGATTCCGTCGGCGGAATCCCTCTCGGACGATTGCGGGACTTGACGGAGCGTATGAAGGCATGCCGGTTCGGGGTTTTTTTCATGGGCATGGGGCTCACCATGAGCCGTGCGCGCGATATCAACGTGAGAGAGCTTTTTGCGCTGACAGCTCAATTGAATGAGTTCACCCGCTTCATCGTCATTCCCATGAGAGGGCATGGCAATGTGGCCGGGGCAGACCAGGTGCTCACCTGGCAAAGCGGTTATCCTTTCGCGGTGAGTTATGCGCGCGGCTACCCTCAGTATGGCCCAGGTGAATTCAGTGCGGTCGACGTGCTTGTGCGCGAAGAAGCTGACGCGGCGTTGATTCTCGCCTCGGACCCCGTTGCGCACTTTCCCCATGCGGCCGCCATGCAACTGAAACGCATCCCGACCATCGTTATCGATCCGGTGGTAAACCTGACGGCAGATACGGCTCAGGTCTTTTTCCCCACGTGTTGTTACGGGGTCGATGCTGAAGGCGTTTCGTATCGAATGGACAACGTACCGATCAGACTCCGCGGGGCGCTCCCCACCGTGCGCCCCACGGATGAGTCGGTACTCGACGCGATTATAGAGACGGTAAAGCGATGTTAGGAATACTCAACGGCAAAGTCTACGATCCCTCCAACAGTGTCGAGGCACAGGTGCGGGATGTCTGGGTAAAGGATGGACGCATTGTGTCCGCGCAGGACGTGGATTGCGAGAAGGCGGAGATAATCGATGCTTCGGGGTTGGTGGTCATGGCCGGAGGGGTTGACGTCCACAGCCATGTCGTGGGCTCGAAAGTGAATGCCGCCCGTAAGTTTCGTCCCGAAGACCATTACGGCAACACGCGCGAACGGACGGCCCTCACCCGTTCCGGGTCGGGATTCACCGTCCCGTCCACCTTTCTGACGGGATATCTTTACGCGGAAATGGGCTACACCACGGTCATGGAAGCCGCTACCGCACCTTTAGTGGCGAAACATACCCATGAGGAACTCGAAGACACTCCTATGCTGGATATGGGGGCCTTCATCACGATGGGCAACAACCACTTCATCATGGAGTGCATTCGTGACGGATTGATGGAAAAGGCACGGGACTATGTCGCCTGGCTCCTTAATGCAACCAAGGGCTACGCTATCAAAATCGTCAATCCGGGCGGTGTGGAGAACTGGAAATGGAGGCGCAACGTGGGTGAACTCGACGACGAGGTGATCGGCTTTGGCGTCACTCCTCGTCAGATTGTGACTACGTTGGCCCAGATTGCCGAAGAACTGGGTTTGCCTCATCCGATTCACGTCCACGGCATCAATCTGGGCCGGAGCACCAGCGCCCGCACAACTATCGAGACCATGGCGACCATCGAAGGGCGGCGGGCTCATTTTTGCCACCTTCAGTTCCTGAGTTACGGCAAACAGGCCGGCACTCTGCATCGCTCCGAGGCCGCTAAAGTAGCGGCCATGGTTAATGCGAACCCCAACCTGACGGTGGATGTGGGGCAGATCGTATTCGGCGAGGCCACCACCATGACTTCCGATGGTCCCCTGCAATATGGGATACACATGCAGACCGGCAACAAGTGGATGAACGACGACATCGAAAACGAGACCGGAGGCGGCATCGTTCCCATTCGTTATTCGCGAAACAATGCGATCAACGCCGTAATGTGGCGCACTGGACTCGAGTTGGCATTGCTCATCGACAATCCGTGGCAGGTGCTTCTCACTACCGATCATCCGAATGCGGGACCATTCATACATTACCCTCAAGTGATAAAGTTATTGATGGACCGCGGCTACCGATCCGCGATGTTCGAGAGGCTCAACCCCAGGGGGCGCAAGGGCGCGTTGCTTCCGGAACTCCATCGCGAGTACTCTCTCAGCGATATTGCCGTTGTCACCCGCGCCGGCCCTGCCCGCGTTCTCGGCCTGAAACACAAGGGACACCTGGGTGTAGGCGCCGACGCCGACATAACCGTCTACGCGGACCTGGATGACAAGGAGGAAATGTTCGCCCGGCCCCGATATGTAGTAAAGGAAGGCGTCGTTGTGGTAGTCGACGGCGCTCTGGTTCGGGAACGGCGGGGGAAAACGCTCTATGTTGCTCCCGCATACGACACGGGAATCGAGGCCGATATCCGCGAACACTTTCGGAAGAATTACACCATTTCTATTGACAACTTTTCAGTCCATGCAGATCATTTCCCGCATCGCGAGATGGTCTGTTGCCGGTAGGAGCCATGGCGAGTCTCAATCGAGTTTATTTGGGCCTGGGCAGTAACCTGGGAGGCCGGCAGAGCAACCTCCTTCAGGCGCTGCAGTACATCCAGACGCGAGTATCCATAAAAAGAGTATCGTCTTTCTATGAAACCGAGCCGGTGGGATATGACGACCAGCCCAAGTTCCTGAATGCCGTCTGCTATGCCGAAACGGAACTCTCCCCCGGCGACATGCTGAAGTTCATCAAGTGGATCGAAAAGAGAATGGGCAGGATTGAATCTGTTCGAAATGCTCCCCGCCTCATAGACATAGATATACTTTTCTACAACGATATCGCTGTCGCTTCAGATGAGCTTCAGATCCCCCACTCTCGTTTGCACGAAAGAGCCTTCGTCCTCGTCCCTCTGGTGGAAATCGCTTCGGACCTGGTCCATCCGATACTTAAAATAACCGTGGAAGAAATGCTGCGCAGAGCCGAACCGGCTGGGGTCCGCAGGGTCGAACGGAACCTCAGGCTGCGACTCGAACGCGACGTTCAGGATGCAGCGCCCAGCGTAGCCGTCAGCCTGAGCCGCGCTGGGGTCACGAATTTGCGCCGCATCATTCACATAGCCAACGGCAGCCAGGGTATCCTTTTTTATGCCGAATTGGACCTCTACGTGGATGTGAAACCCGAACAGACCGGAGTTCACATGTCGCGCTTCAGCGATGTGCTGGAGTCGCTCGCGGCCGAAATAGTACTGGAACCCTCACCGGACATTGAATCTCTTGCTGAAAGGCTGGCTCGGCAGATAGTGCACACCCAGTCCGCCATTCGCTCCGAAGTGCATATCCGCGCGCGCGCTCCACTGATGAAAGTCACCCCCATCTCCGCAAGACCGGTGGAAGAGATCTACACTTTGATCGGCATCGCTTCCAGCACTCGTGAAAACACCAGGCGCCTGGTGGGTGTCGAGACGGAGGGGATGACGGTGTGTCCGTGTGCTCAGGACATGGTGCGAAGCCACTCGAAGGACTTGCTGACGGCCGAAGGGTTTACATTGGAAGAGGCCGGACGTATAGTTGACACCATCCCCATGGCTTCTCACAATCAGCGGGGAAGAGGCACGCTGCTGATCGGGTCCGAGATGAAGGTGAGGGCCGAGAATCTGGTGCACATAGTGGAGGCGTCGATGAGTTCGGAGACTTACGAACTGCTGAAGCGCACGGATGAGTTTTTTATTGTCAACAAGGCCCATCGCAATCCCAGGTTTGTGGAAGACGTGGTGCGCGAGATGCTGCGCAACGTGGTGGAAATCTATCCCGATTTGCCGGATCACGCTTTCGTCCTGGCCAAGCAGGAGAACTTCGAGGGCGTTCATAAGCACAACGCTTTTGCGGAACGATTCGGCACCCTGGGAGAAATCCGCCGTGAGATGATAGGAAAAGATCACGTGGTCCGGCACACGTCTCTGGAAGAGTGGCTCAAAGGATAGGATGTGTTTCGTGTCGAGGTAGGCAAAGGCGATTTGCGTTTCAGCGCTGCGCATTTCATATCGTTTCTCGGCAAGTGCGAGCGGTTGCACGGCCACAATTATGGCGTCTCGGTGGTTTTGGAGGGCAACCTCAGCCGGGAGGGCTTAGTTTTCGATTTCGTGGAGATAAAGAAGATTGTCCGCGAAATTTGCGATTCGCTCGATCATCGCTTCCTTTTGCCGTTCGAAAGCTCGTGTCTCCAAATTCAGAAGACCGGGGAAGAATGGGTGATCCATTTCGGGAACAGGCGTTATGTCTTCCCGTCTTCGGACGTGTTCGTCCTGCCGGTGGACAACATCACTGCCGAGCGGCTGGCGGAGTATATCTGCAAGCGCATCATGGAGACCCTTCAGCCCAGGGCCGGGAACCTCGTCGCCGTCACCGTGGGAGTGGAAGAGGCTCCAGGACAAACCGCTCACTATCGGCACTCTTTCACGGCCGAAGTTCCTCCTCAAATCACTTAGCTTGGTCCGCTGAAGCCGGCCGATGCCTGGCAACTATTCATGCTCTTCCCGAACACCACAAGGCGATGAAAAGGAACCTCTCGGTACGGAAATCGGCAATGCCGGTTGCATGGTCTCAACCCGCTTTCCTCTCTTTGGGGGGTCCATCGGTATCTGAAAATGCCTGATTACCTGTTCGTGACCGGCAAACTGGCCGCAGATTCCCTCAGGCTCACTCTGGAGAAAATGGAGCCCGGCTTCGACTACGTGCTGGAGGTCCTGGACATTTCCGTGGCGGGTTTGATGAGCGTCGAATGGATCGCCCGGCACGTCTCCGATGCCCGTGGGTGCGGGCAGGTCATGATCCCGGGTCTTTGCGGCGGTGACCTTTCGCTCATCAGGGAACGCGTGGGTGTGCCGGTGGTCCGCGGCCCCGGCGATTTGAAGGACATTCCCGCGTTCTTCGGCCACGAGTCCGTGCGGGAGGGTTACGGCGGGTATCATGTGAAAATCCTGGCTGAGATAGTGGACGCCTATCGCATGTCCCGGCAGGATATCCTGGCCATGGCGGAGTACTACCGTGGCAGCGGGGCGGATATCATCGATCTTGGCTGCCCCGCCGGGGGTGGGTTCCAGGGAGTGGGAGGGGTCGTGGCAGAGTTGAAGCAGCGTGGGTTCACGGTCAGCGTGGACAGCTTCGATGCCGGCACCATCCGGGAAGCCGGCGAAGCCGGCGTGGACTTCGTGCTGAGCATCAACTCGGGAAACCTGAATTTGGCCCGCGACCTTCGGTGCAAAGTAGTGGTAATCCCCGATTTCGGGGAAGGGCTGGAGTCATTGGAGCGGAACGCCGCCCAGTTGGCGCAATGGGGCGTGCCCTACATAATGGACCCTATTTTAGATCCCATCAATTTCGGTTTCACTGAGGCATTGCATCGCTTTTACGAAACGCGGCGGAGGTTCCCCGGCGCCGAGATGCTCATGGGAGTGGGCAACCTTACCGAACTCATCGATTCGGACAGCATCGGCATAAACGCCCTGATGGCCGGGGTGCTCACCGAACTGAAGATAGACTATGTTCTCACTACCGAGGTAATCAGTTGGACTCGGGGAGCTGTTCGCGAATTGGACCTCGCCCGCAGACTGATGCATTATGCAAACCTGAACCGGCTATTGCCGAAAAATATAGACGCCGGGTTGATCGCGCTTAAAGACCCGCCGTATGAACCGTACAGCGAAGCTGAGTTGCGACGGATGCAAGAGCAAGTGCGGGACAAAAACTTCCGTATTTTTACAGATAACCGGAGGATTTATGTTTTCAACCGCGACGTCTTCATATGCGGCAGAGATCCCGACGAGATTTTCGCTCAATTGAAACCGGAAGACGTTTCTCATGCTTTTTATCTCGGGCGGGAGTTGGAACGTGCCTCCCTGGCCGTGCGCCTGGGCAAGAGATACACCCAGGAGTCAAACCTGCGTTGGGGTTACCTGAGCGAAAGGTGGGATACGCCATGAGCGGCGTGCGGCGCGCTGTTGGCATCGATCCGGGTACGAAAAGCTTCGACATTTGCGGATTGGAGGGCAACCGCCTTTTCCTGGATAGATCTATCCCCACAGCGGATGTCAGCGCCAATCCGCAGGCGCTGGTGGACCTGCTGCAGGCGGCGGCCCCACTGGACATGGTCGTCGGACCGTCCGGCTATGGATTGCCCTGGATTGCAGCCCGAGACCTGGGACCGCGAGAAGTGGATCTTCTCCTCCTGAGCGAAGAGCGGGATTCCGGCCGGGGTGCCGTCATAGGGGGAATGCGCAGAATGCTCGATTTACTCAAAGAGAGCGGCCTGCCGATTTTTTTCGCTCCCTCTGTTATTCATCTTTCCACGGTTCCGCCGCAGCGCAAGGTGAACCGGGTCGACATGGGCACTGCTGACAAACTGTGCGCCGTGGCGTTGGGCATATACGACCAGTCGAAGCGCCTTAATCTCGATTATGAGGCGACTTCCTTCATCTACGTCGAACTGGGCTCGGCCTTCAGTGCGGCGATCTCGGTGGAAAACGGAAAGGTGGTGGACGGCCTCGGCGGCACTTCGGGTCCGATGGGATATCTGGCCCTGGGGGCCATGGACGGCGAATTGGCCTATCTCCTCGGCAGCTTCCACAAAGAAGTCCTTTGCACCGGCGGAATGGCCCACATTGCGGGCCACCCGGAGACAGCTCCCGAGGAACTGATGGCCCGTACGGGCGCCGATGCCCGTTGCGGTCTTGCCCTGGAGGCTTTTCTGGAGAGTCTCGTGAAGTGTGTGTGCGCCGAGACGGCCATTGTCCGGTCGCCCCGGGAGATCCTTATATCGGGCCGTCTCTGCCGTGTCGAAGGGTTTGCTCGGGAGGTGATTCACCGACTCTCACGTTTCGCCCCGGTACACAAGGTCGAAGGTTTTGCCCGCATCGCCAAGGAAGCCGCACAGGGAGCCGCCCTTATCGCTGAGGGACTGGCCGGCGGCATGTATGAAAGGTTGATCGACGTAATGCGCCTGCGCGATGCCGGCGGTGCGTCTCTTGATCATATATGCGTAGACGGAGCGGAAAGCCTGAGACGAAAGTACTTGAGTTAGTTTCCGTCCGGAAACCTACCCTGCTGCTCCGGCGAATGGGTTTGTAGTCCCCCTTTTCAAAAGGTGGATTTAGGGGTATTTTAGGGTGGATTCGGCTTATTACGAACCCAAATTCCCCCTGCCCCCTTAAGGAAGGGGTGTTCGGCACTGGCGCTCCCCCACGAGTGGTGTTTCCGGATGGACACTGGTTAGCAGTGCCCGACCCATGTTGAAAACTTGGCCAGGGAGGGTGGAACTCGAACACGTGCATATCAACAACGTAGAGATCGAAAACACCTTTGCCGAGGCCTTCGAGATGTGGGCCAGCCGGTTAATAGTCACGGCGACCAACGACCGTTGGGCCATGACTGCGGCCCAGGCCGCCACCGGCTTCGCGACATCCATTATCGCCTGCGGCTGCGAAGCGGGCATCGACGGGGTCCTCTCCCCGGAGCAAACGCCCGATGGCCGCCCTGGCGTTATCATGCTCTTTTTCACGATGTCGAGTAAGGACATGGAAAAAGTTCTACTGAACCGGGTGGGACAGTGCATCATGACTTCCCCCACCTCGGCGTGCTACGACGGCCTTCGGGCAGATACCAAAGTGAAGACGGGTGGCAAGCTTCGCTTTTTCGGCGATGGGTTTCAGAGCAGCAAACTGCTCGAAAAGCGACGGTTATGGCGCGTTCCCGTGATGGACGGAGAATTCGTCATCGAGGAGAGTTTCAGCATGCAGAAGGCCATAGGCGGCGGCAACTTTCTCATTCTGGCGGAGAGCGAACGAGCGGCGCTGTCGGCGGCCGAGGCATCTGTAGACCAAATGTGCCCCGTGCCGGGAATCATCATGCCTTTTCCCGGAGGAGTCGTAAGGAGCGGGAGCAAAGTCGGATCGAGGTACAAGGGACAGTTCGTCTCCACCAACACTGCTTATTGTCCTACCATCCGGCGCCAGGTGGCTTCAGCATTGCCCGAAGGCGTCAATTGCGTCATGGAGGTCGTTATCGACGGTCTCGACGAAGGAGCGGTGAGAGAAGCGATGCGGGTGGGCGTCCAGGCCGCCTGCCGTGCCGGAGTGGTGCGCATTTCGGCTGGGAATTACGGCGGCAAGCTGGGCCGCTATCACTTCCATTTGGGTGAAATAATGGGTGTGAGCCAAGTTGACGGTGACGTTTGACGGCTACAAACCAATTCAGATGGATGTGGCGCCTGAGGCCCGCCCTTCACTCGAAACCGGCAGGCTGTCCAGGCTGATTTTTAAAAAAGTTCGGAGTCGGGAAGGAGCGAACCGTGGGCTGCGTATCCTGTGCCGGATTGATGAAGCAATCCGCAGACGAAAGGGATATCGTCACTCTGCGGTTAAGGGCGCCAACCACGATCCCTATCGAGGCCGACAGTATCTGTCCGGACCTCTTCGTCAGCCGCACCCTGGCGGAGATTAAGGCTCTGCCCGCGTTTTACGGCCGCCGGAAGGTGACGCTGGGAGACCTCTTTGAAATCGAGGGCGATCGTTCCGACCGCGTGGTGGTCGAGGGCGACCTGCGGCATGTCAAGAAGATCGGGCTACGGATGAGCCATGGCCTGGTCTTGGTGCGGGGTAACGCAGGGCTGCACCTGGGCGCTTACATGCGAGGAGGTGAGATCGTTGTCGAAGGCAATGCTTCGGACTGGGCGGGAGCGCAAATCCAGGGGGGGTTCATCCGGATAAAAGGGAACGCTGGTCACCGCGTCGGTGCTGCTTACCCCGGCGAGAAACGTGGCGCCAACCGGGGAACGATCATTGTTGAAGGCGATGCCGGCCGGGAGGTCGGCGCAAAGGCCCGGCGCGTGCTCATTGTCGTTCAGGGCAATGTAGGCGAATTTGCAGGGGCCTACATGGTCGCCGGTACGATAATCGTTTTGGGCCGCCTCGGGAAGCGGGCCGGGGCCGGCAACAAGCGAGGGACCATCTTGGCTCTGGGCGAACCTCCCGATATTCTCCTGACCTATCGTTATGAATGCACGATTCGCCCGGTGTTCCTGCGCTGCTATCTGCGGCGCCTGCTCGATTGGGGATTGCCGGTTCCTGCAGCGGCTGTAGATGGGGACTTTCGTCGTTACAGCGGCGACATTACAGCGCTCGGAAAGGGGGAGATTCTCGTCTATGCTAAGCCTGAATGAGCGATCCCTAAAGATCCTCCGTGATATGATCGGCGAGGCGGAAGCCCTTGAATTGGAGGTGACGCGGCTCAGCAACGGGACGACACTGGTGGATGCGGGAGTGAATGTTCCGGGATCGCTTGAAGCCGGACGCCTTTTCGCAGAGGTCTGTCTGGGCGGCTTGGGGAAAGTGCTCTTCTGCGAGATCGGCTACGGCGAATTGTCATTTCCCGCTGTGAGCGTTACGGTCGCTCGACCGGCGCTCGCATGCATGGCGGCTCAATATGCCGGATGGGCCGTAAAGGTGGATGAGACTCAATCATCCAGGGCGTATTTCGCCATGGGTTCCGGTCCGGCCAGGGCTTTATTCCTGGGGGAACCGTTATTCCGGAAGCTGGACTACCGGGACCGGTCCGAAGTCGCAGTTCTGGCTTTGGAGAGCCGCAGCCTTCCATCGGAAGAGGTTGCTGGATGGATAGCCGGCAAATGCCGGATCTCTCCCGACCGGCTCTCTCTTCTGGTCGCTCCCACCGCCAGTCTGGTGGGATCGGTGCAGGTGGCGGCAAGGGTAGTCGAGACGGGTTTGCACAAGATGCTGGAGGTCGGTTTCGACATCGGCTCTGTGATATCCGGCTTCGGGACCTGTCCTGTGGCGCCCGTCGCCTGCGATGACCTGCGGGCTATCGGACGCACCAACGACGCGGTTCTCTACGGGGGAAAGGCATGGTATACCGTGCGTGGAGACGATGGACGGATTGAAAGCCTGGTGAAAGGACTTCCATCTTCGGCATCGAGGGATTACGGAACGTCCTTCTACGACCTTTTCCAACGCTACGGGGGGGATTTCTACAAGATCGATCCATTGCTTTTCAGTCCTGCGGAGGTTTCCATCAACAATGTGGCCAGCGGGCGTTTTTTCCACGCAGGGAGCGTCAACCTCGACCTTATAGGGCAGATGTTTCTGGAATGAGAATCGGCATTGTCGGACGGCGTGGCAGTTGGTATGTAACGGCCCTGCAAACGGTGCTGGCCCGGCGTGGCATCGACGCCCCATGTTTTCCAGTCACCCGCCTTACGGCCCGCCTGGGTGGGGGGACGCCCATGGTCGCATGCTGCGGCGAGCCGATGGAGAGCTGCGATGTCCTCCTGGTGCGGGCCATTCCCGGTGGTTCTCTCGAACAGGTCATATACCGAATGGACACTCTGCACCGTCTCGAGAACGCAGGGGTCAGGGTCATCAACTCAGCCTCGACCATCGAGCGGTCGGTGGACAAATACTACACGCTGACTCTCGCCGAGGCTGCAGGACTTCCCACACCTCGAACGATAGTCGCTGAGCGCTTTGACGACGCTCTGGCCGCATACCATGAACTGGCCGGTGACGTTGTCCTCAAACCCCTTTTCGGCTCTGAGGGCCGGGGCATTGTGCGCATCACCGATGTCGACTGCGCATACCGGGTCTTCAAAGCGCTCGAGCTTGGCAACTACGTCTATTACCTTCAGGAGTACGTTCCCCACAGCAACGAAGACATCCGGGTTTTCGTGATAAATGGAGAACCCGTCGCTGCAATGGTGCGGAGGGGAAAGAGCTGGAAAACAAACATTGCCAATGGCGCGTCGGCGGCTTCGCTGGTTCTCGACGACACTCTCCGTCGGATGAGTATTGACGCAGTCCGGGCATTGGGCGCCGTATATGCGGGAGTGGACATCCTGCCGTGCGAGGGCGGGGGATACATGCTGATAGAGGTTAACGGCATCCCCGGCTGGCGCGGCCTCCAATCCGCAACCGGGATCGACGTGCCCGAACTTCTGGTGGATCACATATTGAACGGAATGCAATGATTCCTTTACCCGCAGATGAGGTTGCCTGGGCGGCGCAACTGGCGTGTATTCTGGAAGTAAACGCCTGGAAACCCGGCAACGTATCGAGAATGCATGACTTTGCGGATTGCCGTTTCGAAGACTTCTTGATCAGTGCAGTGGCCATCGGGCCTGCATTTCGTGAAGCAGCCCGATCTCCTGTGGGAAAGACCATATTAGAGGCGGTAAGAGCCACCCGCGGACTGGTGGGCACGAACACCAATCTGGGCTTGGCCATCGCCCTCGCTCCTCTTGCGAAAGCGGCCGGGATCGGGCATCCCGATGGACTGCGGGCGGCCGTCCTGGAGGTGCTGGAGGGTCTCAGCGTCGAGGACGCCCGGATGGCATATGAAGCGATCCGGGTTGCTTCGCCGGCCGGATTGGGCAATGTGCAACGATGCGATGTGTACGGCGGGGACGCTGATGTGACGCTGCGCGCAGCGATGGAATTGGCCCGGGACCGCGATGCCCTGGCTAGCGAATACGTTACCGGATTCGAATTGGCTTTCGACGTCGGGTACGCCACGTTGCTGATACACTGGGAAGCTGGGCGCAGATTGTCGGACTCCATTCTCCAGACGTTTCTAACGATTCTTGCCCGAAGGCCCGATTCGCTGATCGCGCGCAAGAACGGGCCGGCTGCCTCCGAACGCGTTTCCGGGCTGGCACAGGGCGTTCTGAAGGATGGCGGGGTTTTCTCCGAAGAAGGTCTGGAGGAACTGAAGAATCTGGACCTGGAACTTCGTGACGAGCGGCACCGCCTGAATCCGGGAACAACGGCGGACCTCGTGGCCGCTGCAATTTTCGTTTTCCTCGTCGAAGGCCGGAATTTGTACAGCTTCAAGGACCTTCTGAAGTGCTGGTGATCCGCTCGGCTTTACGGTCTCACGGCCTGCAAATCCTGGGGAGTGATCCATCCACGGTGAAGGGACGTGGCGATCAGAACGCCGCTTACGTTCATGGATGCCAGTTGCTGCAGATCCTGAGGCGTGCGGACGCCTCCTCCCGCGATGATCGAGATTTCGGGGAAACGGCTGCTTGCCTCTTTCACCAGCGACCAGGCCGGCCCACCTCCGGTGCCCACCAGGTCCAGGGTCAGGATAATAAATTGCGACCATCCTTGCCGAGCCATCAGGTCGAGTGCAGCCAATGGGTCGGCATCATGCAGGGCGGGGCAGCGAGAGCGGACGCGGCCTTTTACCACGTCTATGCTGAAAAGCAGCCGCTCGGCGGGAAGTGCGCCTCTTATGGCTCTCGATTCATCCAGGTCCTGGAGGGTCTCGGAGCATACAATCGCCCGTTCGGCCCCGGCCTCTATTGCCTTCATGGCCTTGGCAGTATCGGCGATTGCAGCGTCCACGCTCAGTTTTGCCCTTACTCCGTCGGCCATTTCCCGAACGACGTTCCACTGGGGTTGTCCCCCCATGATGGCGTCGAGATCGGCTATGTAGAATTCATCGCACCCTGTCGCATCCTGGAGAGCACGGGCAACGGAGAGGGGCTGCGCGTCGCGGGCGAGTACGCTTTGCACCGGCCGGTAATTGGCTCGGTCGCCGCGTATGGCCTGCACAACCTCGCCCTTCATCAGGTCTATCACAGGGATAATGCGCATGCGGTCCTTACCTCCCAGGGTTCTGGTTCATGAATACGTAACCGGCGGCGGCTGGCCTGCTGAAGATCTGCCGCATGGGCTGGCCGCCGAGGGCTTCACGATGTTGAGGGCCGTCCTGAACGACTTTCGGTTGTGGGGGGGTGTCAGCCTCATCACCACCCGCGACGTTCGGCTGGCCGGCTTTTCTCTGTGCGCCGACAGGGTAGTGAATCTGCATCGTGAAGAATACCTCCGCACATTGAACGACCTTGTCGCCGACGTGGACGCAGTGCTCGTCATCGCCCCGGAGAGCAACGGCGTTCTCGCCCGGCTGAGTGCTCTCGTGGAGGAAAGAGGCAGGCTTCTGTTGGGTTCCAGTGCCGAGGGCGTGTCCGTCGCGGGAGACAAATGGGATTGTTTCCGCCGATTTTCGGAGAATAACCTGCCCACTCCGCGCACCTGGCGGCTGAGTTGTGCCGAAGCTCTCACAGCAGCCGAAGAAATCGGATTCCCGTTGGTGGTGAAGCCCATCGACGGTGTTGGGTGCGAGGGGGTCAGCATCGCTTCGGATTCGTCTTCCCTCCGGATGGCTCTCGACCTTTTGCATCCATGGCCCGAAAGTATCCTCCTGCAACCATACCTCTCCGGAACTCACGCCAGCGTTTCGCTCCTGGTCTCTGAAACGGGCGTGCTGCCCCTCAGCCTGAACGAGCAGGTGCTGAGCGTGGGCGTGCCGTTCCTTTACCGTGGAGGGACCGTGCCTCTGGATCATATGCAACGGGATTCGGCGTTCGAGTATGCCGAACGAGCCGTGTCCCTGGCGCCGGGGCTCAGGGGATACGTGGGGGTCGACATGCTGCTGACCGAAAGGGAGTCTTATACCATCGAGATCAATCCCCGCCTGACCACCTCATACGTGGGACTGCGCCAGGTGATCGATATCAACCTGGCGGAGGCCATCTGGCGCGCCTGCTGTGATTGTGTGCTTCCGCAAAAAATTATTCTATCAGGCACGGCATCATTCGACAACAATGAGGAATTCGGCGCCGATGGACTCGCTTAAAACTATTGGTTGGGACATTGGGGGCGCCAACATCAAGGCGGTGGCGCTTTGCAGACGAAAAGAAGGCCCGGTTGAGAGTAAGGTTGCCGTTCGCCCTTTGGAGATTTGGCGGGAGCGGAAGAATCTGCCCGCCGCGCTGGCTGAAATCGGGGATGCGCTGGGCGCCTCCGATACGAATGCCATGGCGATGACCATGACCGCTGAACTTTCCGATACGTTCCTGACCAAGCGCGAGGGAGTGCTCTTCGTTTTCGATGCCATGGCCCATGCTTTCCCGCGGACTCCCATCCATCCTCTGAGTCTGGCGGGCGATTTCGTACAGCTTTGTGAAGCGCGTCTGCGTCCCCTGGATTTTGCCGCGAGTAACTGGGTCGCCAGTGCGTTGTATGTTGCAGTCAGGCATCCCACTTGCATCCTGCTGGATGTGGGCAGCACGACTACGGATATTATCCCTATCCGGGACGGCCGCATAGTCAGCAGGGGGATCACGGACATGGAACGTCTGACATCGGGCGAACTGGTCTATTCCGGAATCATGCGAACGAACCCCAACACCATTGTCGGCGAGGTCCCCATTGACGGCCGGATGTGCCGTGTGGCGGCCGAATACTTTACCGTGATGGCCGACGTCTATCTCATCCTGGGATTAATATCTGCGGAGGCATATACGTGCCCCACTCCCGACGGACGGGCCGGAACTCCGGGAGCGGCGCGGGAACGTCTCGCCCGCCTGGTTTGCGCCGATGTAGAGATGCTGAACGAAGAGCAAACACTCAAGTTAGCCCGATATCTTTTTGAAAAACAACTCCAGCAACTCACCGATGCCCTGTGCCAGGTTCTTTCGGGATTGGAGAACGGGTATCAAATGCCGCTGGCTATGGCGGGCGCGGGGACTTTTCTTGCCGCAGAACTGGGGCGGAGACTGGGTATCACAATCCTGGACCTGGGCCGGGAATGGGGGGAGGATGCCGTAACCGCACTTCCCGCCATGGCTGCAGCGTATCTTTTGGCAGAAAAAATCGGCCGGGAAGATTCATGATCGAGGTCGTGGTCAAAGTCGGCGGAAGCCTGAGCCGAGGAGCCAACTTGCGGGCGCTGTGCCTGCTGCTGGCGGAACTGGGGTGCGAACGCCGCCTTCTGGTGGTGCCCGGAGGCGGTCCTTTCGCGGACACGGTGCGGGACTGTGACGGCCGCTACGGGCTCAGTGATGCCGCATCGCACTGGATGGCCATCCTGGCCATGGATCAATTCGGCTACCTGCTTTCAGACCTGATCCCTAGGAGCAAACCGGCACGCGACGCGGACGCCGCACGCCAAATCGCTCTTTCCGGGAGGGTCCCGGTACTCATGCCGTTCGACCTTCTTCGTCGAACCGATCCTCTTCCGCACAACTGGATGGTGACTTCAGACTCCATCAGCGCCTGGGTAGCCGAATTGGTCCTGGCGCCCAAGCTGGTCCTGCTGAAGTCGGTGGACGTCCTTTCGGATTGTCTCGGCCGGAACGCTGGATACGGCGGATTGCCGGGCCTGGTTACGTTGGAACAATTGGCCCGCTGGGAAGGGGTGGATCCATACCTCGCGACCATCCTGGCCGACAGCGGCCTGGACCTTTGGATCATTAACGGGGATACGCCGGACCGGTTGAAAGAGCTGCTGGGGCAAGGAACGACCCGGGGGACCCGTTTGCAGCGATGAGATCTTTCAGACGCCGGACCTTAAGGCTGTCCACGATACCGCTCACCCGGCCGCCCCGGCAGGCCGCAGTCCTTATACCGATGAGATCCGCTCCAAACTTGCAGACGTGCGGGATATCCTCGGCGCCAATCGAACCGGCCAGGCCGCATAGGAGCCCTGCCCGGCGGCATTGGGCCACGAAATTGCGCAACTGGCTGTCGCTCAGGTTCGTGAACAACGTTCCGTCACCTTTCACGGCGGTGTCCAGGAGGCAACCATCTGCGCCTGCTTCGGCGGCCACTGCGGGCAGGGCCAGCGGCGGCAATGAGTTCACTTTGTGGGCATCTGCGTAAGCTGCTGCAATGATCCGCGTGAGGGGACCGTGCGCATGCACTGCACGGCATGCCTCCCGGAGAAGGAAAACGGCATCCTGCGGGGTCCGCGTGCCGAGCAGTCCCACTTTGACGTATTGAACCCCACAGACAGCCGCGCCCAGTGCGGCGAGGGACACGGTTCCCGGCAGGTTCGGCACGTCCCCGATGGTCGCGCTCACTTCAAGCTCCGGGGGCGTGATCTTGCGGACTTCCCGGATCACATGAGGGAAATTGGCGCCCAAAGCTCCCTCCGCTGGATTCTTCACATCAATGATATCCGCCCCGCCTTCCACGGCCGGTGCGACTTCCTTTTCGCTTGCCACGCTGACCAACAATTTCATGCCGAGCCTCCAGACGCCAAACGCTCCATCTATCGAACCGCCATCGGTGAGAGAGATAAAAGGGAGTATAGAATTAATTAGTGAAGGGATCGAGTCTAAATTTGGCGGTTCGATTCAAGTATCTGGACGGCATTCGGTTCTTGAGGGGGATTTCCTCGTATGACATACTTATATACAACCCTTCGCGATAATCTGGTCATTCAATTTACCGCCTCTAGGCGGAAGGTGCGCCGCGGAGCGCGGAAGGCCGGCAGATGAATGCGTCCGTCATGCGCGTTGGGCGTTCGCGGGAGGCCTTGATTGTGTTGTTTGAAAAGCTTGCCGTAAACCCGAAGAAGGTGGAATGAACCCGGCGACGGACATCACCTTGACTCAGATGTCCCTTTGTCTGAAAATCAGCCTTCAACGCTTTTTGCTTATCGCCGGGGGAAGGCCCTCGGCGGGTGGTTCAGGCTCTGGGGACCGGGGCCGATTCCCTGCGCGCGTGAGAGAGGCCGGGCAAATGATGGGGCAAGTTATGGAAACGATCGAAGCGGTGGAAGGATTCGCGGTTGAAACGCTGGAGGGACTGATCTTCACTGTCAAAGGCCTGGTCCATCCTCCCCATCGGTCGATCGCCTACCTTCGGTTCATGCCGGACCCCGAGGGGGACCGGAAGCGCGGCGGTGTAGTCTATCGGCGCGTGTATCGATTTGAAGAGCAACGGGAGATACTGCAGCGCCGATTTCCAATCTATATTGCTTACGATCCCATTTTCGGATTTGAAGTGCAGGGAGTGCCGGGGCAGTATATGCAAAGGATCTACAATCCATGTTTACGGCTGGCTGAGATCCTCGAAAAGGGTGCGAAAGACCCGTTGGAGGAAAACTCTCTTGCCTTTGCGAAATTCCTGAAAGACGCGGCCGGTGTTCCCATGAGTAGCCTCGGCGTCTCCGGGTCGGTGCTGGTTGGGTTGCATCGGCCGGGATCTGACGTCGATCTCGCAGTCTATGGCGATAGGGAATCACGGGCGGTACATGGCGCGCTCGGGCGGATTCTGGATAGCGGCCAGGGGCCCGTTCGCCGCCTCGACGGAGCTGAACTGGCCGCGCTGCATGCTTCCCACCGAATCGATACCCCGCTCACTTTTTCGGACTTCGTCCGGCTCCAGTCCCGCAAGACAAACGAGGGCTATTTCGCGGGTATTCCATACTTCATCCGTTTCATCAAAGGGAAAAGGGAAGGTGAACAGCGATACGGCGATACCTCGTACGAGCCGCTCGGGAAGGCTACGATTCGATTTCGAGTGACGGACGACGGAGATGCCATCTTCACCCCCTGCCGCTATAGCGTTGAGGAGGTGTTGTTTTTGGACCGTGCGGGGGAGGCCGATCTGCGGGAGGTGGTCTCCTTTCGGGGGCGCTTCAGCGATCAGGTGCGCACGGGAGAGCCGGCAACCGCCAGGGGGAGCCTCGAACGCGTGGTCCCGCGTGAAGGCAAAGTCCACCATCGACTTGCCGTCGGTGGAGAAGCCGGGGATTACCTTTTGAGCCGGGGGCAGCCCATTTCGAAGTGAGCGGCTATCGGGCTGACATGGGCCGGAAGCTCCAAGCCGCTGCGAGGGCTTGACATAGAAGAGGAGTCGCAGTGAAACCGCTTCAGACAATCGGAATGAAAAAAGGCTGGATTTACGAGGTGATTGTATCGACCTACCGGGGCAAGAAGCCTCATTCGGCGCCAATCGGGGTTTGGACCGATGATTTCGTCACTCTGAAAATGGAAATATATTCTGACAGCGGCACTCTGAGGAGCATCATGGAGCTGAAAGATTTCGCCGTGAACCTGATAGCCGATGTGACCGTTTTTTATAACTCGCTTTTCGATAAAGCAAATGTAGAGTATCGAGATTCGTTAAATATCAATGCCCCGGTCGTAAGAAGCGCGTCAGCTATTATAGAAGCCAGGCTAAAAAAGGCCGAAAATAAGGGAAACAGGTTTCACCTGGAATCCGAACCTGTCAATGTTGAAGCGAATGAGCCCGTAAAATTGATCAACAGGGCGGAAGCTATCGTGATAGAAAGCCTCATACTTGGCACAAGGTTGCCATATTTGCCGGGATCGAAGGCGCAGGAAGCCTTGAGAGAAAACTACCGGATCGTAAGAAAGGTGGCGCCCGGTTCACAGTATGAGAGAATCATGGGGAAACTGGTTGAGGCGCTTCACGTGCCTGCTTCCGGCGAAACTAAGTGAAGAGAGGACGGGCAAGCGATATAGCTGTGTTCTAATCCGGCAAGATTAAACAGGAATACGCGGATTGCTTCCGGACTCAACAATCAATCCGGTCAAAGGCTTAGAAGTGATCGACCTTCATTGCCATATTCTGCCGGGTCTGGACGATGGCGCGCAAGGCTGGACCCAGAGTCTCGAAATGGCAAGAATTGCCGCTGCAGACGGTATCTGCGGCGTCGTATGCACACCTCACTTTTCGACCGTCTTTCCCGCAAACTACCGCGCCACGATCCTGGCCGCCGTCGAAGAACTGAGAACAAGGCTCCGGAAGGCGGAAATCCGGCTTGAACTCTATCCCGGCTGCGAGTTGTCCCCCCAATACAATCTCCTTGAAAGAATAGAGTCAGGAGAGCTGCTGACAATCAATGACAATAGGCGGATCGCTCTCATTGAAATGCCGAGCGATCTGATTACGCCCAA
The DNA here is from genome assembly GCA_049520035.1 of Syntrophobacteraceae bacterium. Lineage (GTDB taxonomy): Bacteria > Desulfobacterota > Syntrophobacteria > Syntrophobacterales > Syntrophobacteraceae > SbD1. Next base: position 42,583 of record JBEKQE010000007.1, read on the forward strand.
CCTGGGCAAATTTTTCGGGATGATGCGGGGCAAAGGCATCGACACTGTTCTGGCGCACCCCGAAAGAAACTACCATCTCATGAAAAATCCGTCCGTGCTGTTGGAATGGATTCAGGCCGGCGTCATGGTTCAGATGACCGCCGCCAGCCTCACAGGCTATTACGGGCATGCAATCCGGGATTTTTCCGTAAAGCTGCTTCGGCATCGAATGGCTCATTTCGTGGCTACCGACTCACACAGTCCCGGCAGAATGGCGCCGATGCTTTCGAAGGCGCGCGCCATCACCGAAGCCATTATCGGTCCTGAGGAGGCCCATAGAATCTTTTGCGAATATGCGGTCCAGGTCCTGCGTGGAGAGGTCCCGGACGTCATGCCCGCTATTTCTTTCGAAAGGAAAACGCCCACGATCCGGCGCATTTTCCCATTCAGGTAAAACGGCCCACCGGCAAGGCTCCGATGCGGGATATGATTCCTATTTGCTATCAAAGATTAAAAATAGAAGGATAAAAAAGCGCGGAAGACGGGGGGACATGGGCGGGACATTGCCCCACACCCCCTCTGCATGGCGGACCCTGGAGATTCAGGGGAGTCGGGGTCTTTATACCGAAAAAAAGGGTGGACGGCGCCTCTCGCCCTGCTTTGCCCCGGGCAGGTCAGCTCGCTGGCAGCGTAGGGCCTAATGTACATTCGCAGCACCTGCGCCGCCCGGTTTTCCGCCCCCGATCCACGTCTCTGACGCACCTTCGATCTCTTTCTCAACCACGAGTGCAGAAACGAGGCCCATGGCGTCAACGCAAAACCAATTTTGCAGGATTCATCAGCTTAAGGGAGCGATTATGGTGGACTCCATCACCAGATTTTGCGGCAGTTGACAGCAGGCAAGTTTCAAGAAGTCAAGGTTTTTCATACACTCTTGAGCGCCGCGCAAAGTGGATTTTTTGCAAACGGAGGGTTGCCGGGGATGAAGACGATGGGGACTTGAAGCCCGATTGGACACGGGCCGGGCTGGTTTTGCGGGCGCCAAAGCAATTCGGGCCCCTGCGGCTTGAGCAGGACATCATCGACTTTTTCAAATCGCACGGCAAAGGGCATATTGCGTGGATGCAAGCGGTTCTCGAGGTCGCTGCCGGCGCCCCTTGCCGAGCGAGGCTGGTCCCACCGCCAGTGGCGGCTCTGAGGGAACTAGTCGGGTTGTGAAGCGCAGAATTTGGGTGCGGGTCGCATCGATTCGGGCACCAGCCCTTCCAGCCTCGTCACACCATCCAGAAATTGCTTCAGGGCATTCTCGGCTTGCATCAGCAGCATGACTTCATTTGGTGTGTTATTGGGCGACTCATAGGACTGGACCTCGGTCAGTAGGCCCGTGGCTTGCTTGTTGCCGTTTTGGAGACCACAGTAGAACGTTTTTATATAAGGAAGGTAGTTCCCATCGGCCTCCGCGGTGCCGGCCACTTTGAATGCTTCGTTTTCTATGCCTTGGACCACGGACCCGTTGGCGAAGGCATTCAGGTCGGCCATGAGCGTCGTCAATTTTTCGTCCCCCGTCATCCCGGTTGCTGCCTCTCGAACCTTCTGTACGGCGGGGAGTAGCAACCCGATCAGGACCCCGATGATCGCGATCACCACCAGCAGCTCGATGAGAGTGAAGCCTTTCCGGCCTTGGACTGCGACTCGTGCTTTCATTGCGTACCTCCTTTGCTCGGAAAGATGATAAGAAGATGTCCCCTTAAAAAAGGGGGGAAATCCAGCCTGGTCCGGAGCTCCGAGGAGGAAACTAGGCTAAACATCATGTGGGGGGGCTGTCAAGGCTGTTCACCCTTCACTCTTCACTTCTGCGCTGCTTCTAAACGCTGCCGCCAACTCTTTGGCAGTTTTGGGCGGAACTGGAAAATCCGCTTTGGCTTCCATCGAAATCGCGCCCTCCGGGCATCCGGTAGCGCACACGCCGCACCCGAAACACAGATCGGTGTTGAGGATCTGGGCATTATTCCCATCCATTGACAGGGCTTGGGGTGGACACCGTTCGATACAGGTTTCACACGAGACGCAACTCTCGGAATCAAAAACGGGCTGAAATCCTGAATTGAAAGCCCATGCGGGTCTGGGTTGCTTTAATATATTGGCGACGACCTGGCAGTGCCATCGGTCGCAGTTGCACATAAAATCAATATCCTCTGTCGTGTTGCGGCTCATGTGCAGCAAACCGGCTTCCTCGCACCTGTCCAGGATATCTTTAGCTTCCTGTTTGGTTATTCGCCTTCCGCCCAAACGCCGGATGATGTGGTCAGCCATCTCTCCAAACCACATGCAGACTTCGAGCGGCATTCCGTGGATGTCTTCCCCCCGCAGCCTGGCGGCCTGGCGGCAATAACACGTTCCCACCCCGATGGAATCATACTTCTGGATATAGGTCATGACCTGCTGATAAGTGTGAATGACATTTCCGGCTTTGATGGTCCTGGCGACCGGGATCACGCGAGTCACCGGATAATTTATTTTCTCGATGCCTTTCGCAGACTCATAGGCTTTCTTATACGCATGGACCAGTTCCGCAATCCTTTTGTCATGCTCCGTTTCTCCACCGGATATAAACCGAAACTCAAAGATGCCGGGCATGAACGGTATCCCCTGATAGAGCGGTGCGCCAGGGCCCTGCAAGACCATGCACAATCCTTTGTCGGCCATTCTTTCGAGAATCCCGGTGACCTCGTTTTCATCCCGGCCTATTCTGCCGGCAATATCTTCAGCTCTCGCCGGTTTTCGCAACAGCACGTTGTTCATCGCGGCTTCTTCGGGAGTAAAGAGCGCCTCCACAAGCGCATAAAACTCCGGTACGTCCAAACCTGCGTAAGGGCCTCCGCGCTTTGTCATCACTTCAAGAAGATCTTTGTATACTTTTTGAGTCATTGCTTTCTCCTGTTTTCTTTAAATCACAGAATCCCCAGCTCTTTTCCCAGTTCTTTGTGGGCCTTTGGGAAATCCGGCTGGAAATTTTGGTAAGGAGTCACCGGATAGCGCGCCCCTATCGCTTTTCCAACTTCTTTGAGCGCCCTGGCAAGTTCCGGCAGGAATTTGGCCGGCAGTGCGAAAGTTACCTCTTCATCCTGTGTTCCGGCGAAGATCCGCTCGCCCTGGCCTGGAATCACCACTCGGGGGGATTGCGTCTTGAAGGGGGCGATAAGGTACTCATCGCATTCCAGCTTGCCTCCGAAATGCCCCGGAACACGTTCTCCCGTCATGTACGACCAGGCTTGAGTCAAGCGCATGACCTGTGCGGGATTGCCATACATGAGGATTGTGTCCGGCTCGAAGGATGCCCGCTCCAGCGGGGCCAGAACGATTGCTTCGATCTCTCCATTTTCAAACCGGCTCATGGAGGAAGTCTCTTTGCGGGCAAGATCTTCGGCGCTCGAGAAGTTGACCTCGCAAAACAGGCCGGCGATAGAAGCCGGCGGGTCGGAAGACTCGCTGAAACCGAAGACGATTGCGGCAGGAACACAAATCACATCCTCTTTGGCAAGTCCCACCGTCCAGCCGTAATTTCTGGCCATCGTAACGCCCTGGCAAATTGCAACCCTTTTCCCAAGCGCTATTGAAGGGCGGCGTGTCTTCTCCGGGAACTCGGCTTTGTTTTTCAAGAACTTGACTGCCACAGGGAACGTCTTCAGCCTGAGATCGTTTCGAAAAAACTCGGCAGTTTCTCTAAAATCGGTGTCACTCATGGTTTTACTCCTTCATTCCTGAGGTACTCGGAAAAAAGCCATCCCGCCATCGCCAGGCATTCCACATCCAGATATTTGCTGGCGCGCCTTTCGAAGAGAACGGAGGACTGAGCCGGGAATTCCGAATCGAGATCGTTAAAGAGTAGTAGGATCGGGACCTTTGGCAGAGCGTCAAACTGCATGGCGAGATGATAGGAAAGGCTGACCTGGGGAGGGTATCCGCCAAGCTTAAGACACGCCCCCTGTAGTTCTGTGAGCTTCCCTCTGAAGTTCCCCGCAATGGCCCTCTCGACATTGTTTGCGAAAGAACCGGCAAAAGGCGCGGCATCTCTGAAATCCCTGTAGGATACCCAATCATCGCCCACAGGATGAATATCGGGACACAGGAGCAAATATTTGCACAATACTACACTCACGGAATGGCTGGGCTGCATGCCGGATGGATCGAATATGCCGTTTGCAGACACCCGGTATGGTTTTTTGAAGAAGGGAATGATGATCTCGTTCCCGTTTGCCTGCACTCCAAGCTCCATGAGTCTGGAAGAATAATCCCTGCTGAAGATCTCATCCAGGTACTGCCGGCGGATTCTATCGTAAACAGTAATCTCTTCTTCCATGTCAGTTCCCCTCACAGTCCCGACCTCATTTCCATTGTGGTTTGCGTTTCTCCTCATTCATCACTCATCACTCATCACTCATCACTGCCTTCTCGTCCCAACCTCATTTCCATTGTGGTTTGCGTTTCTCCAGGAAAGCACGCATCCCTTCTTTCTGATCCTCCGTACCGAAGAGCATGGCAAAAAGACGGTTCTCATAATCGAGGCCGCTTTCAAGCGGCATGTCCTGAGCCTTCAGGACAGCGTCTTTGGCCATGCGGACTGCAAGCGGCGGCTTCGCCGCAATCGCGGCAGCCAATCGTTTTGCTTCATTTAGGAGTTCTTCGAAAGGCACCACGCGGTTTACAATACCCCATTCCAATGCTTTCCGGGCGTCGATAGGGGCCCCTGTGAGCATGATCTCCATCGCGCGGGCTTTGCCGGCTGTGCGGGTCCAGCGTTGCGTTCCGCCCGCTCCAGGGATGATGCCGACATTGATTTCCGGCTGGCCGAATTTAGCGGTCTCCGATGCCACGATCATATCGCAGGCGAGCGCCAGCTCGCACCCGCCCGCAAAACAGTAGCCGCTCACCGCTGCAATCACCGGTTTGGGGCAGTGGCGCAACAGGCCAAATATGGAATACGTGAATCGGTCGAGTATATCCTTCGGCTCGCGTGAGATCATTTGTTTGATGTCCGCACCTGCGCAGAAGGCCTTTTCGCCGCCGGTGATGATAATGCAGCGCACTTCGTCGTCCTTGAGAAAATATTCCAGAACGTCGGCAAGCTCGTTCAAAAGGTGATCGTTCAATGCATTGAGGGTCTCGGGGCGATTGAGCTGTATGATGCCGATTCGATCTTCGACGCTCGCGAGTATCGTATCATAGGACATAGGGCCTCCTCTATCCGTTCTTGACCATCCAGTCATGAAAGCGGGTCTCGTGACGGAGTCTCCTTTCTATTTCGCCTTCTCACGCTCCCTGCTCACGCAATAGATCCCCTTTCCTTCAAGTCCCGGTTGAAAACAGAGGTTGTCCGATTTGCAGTCCGCCTTGCGATGGTCCCCGGCTTTCCAGCGATTGATCAAATCCGGCTCCCTGATAAAAGGCCGGCTCATGGAGATGTAATCGGCCATTCCCTCGTCAACGAGCCTTTCAGCGACTTCGAACGACCTTATGCCGCCCACCAGGATGAGCGGGATGGATACAGCCTTTCTGAAGGCGCGAAGCTCCTCTTTGAAGTAGGCTTCTTTTTCCTCGGAATGAATTCCGGGGCGGCTCGGTGAAAGTGCGCCCCCCGTCAGCAGGCCGCCGCTCACTTCAATTGCATCCAAACCGGCGTCGGCGAGCAGGCCTGCAACCCGAACGGAATCATCCAGGCTCAATCCGTTCTCGTCGAAATCCCGGCAGTTCATTTTGACCAGTATGGGATAGTCGCCGCCCACAACCTCACGGATGGCGCGGTATACCTCCAGATGAATGCGGGCGCGGTTGGATGCGTTTCCTCCATACTCATCTGAGCGCTTATTGAACGCAGGGGAAAGAAACTGGCTGAGGAGGTAGCCATGCGCGGAGTGGATCTGCACCCCGTCAAAACCCGCCGCCTTGGCCCTTTTGGCCGCGTCCCCGTAAGCTGAAACGATCTCCCGGATATCCCGGGCCGTTATTTCTTTGCGCGGCGATTTGGCGAGGCCCTCAAAGTCCGAGACAACGAGCGGAGGCTGTCCGGTCAGTTTCTCTGCTGCAAAGTGGCCTGCATGGGCAAGTTGCATCACTATCCTGCCGCCACCCTCATGGACTGAAGCAGCCATTTCCTGAAGCCCTGGAACGAGTTCGTCTTTATAGACGCCAAGCTGCCACGGGCCCGCCTTCCCCTCCGGCCGCACGTAGGTGTGGCTGCTGATAATCAACCCCACACCGCCTCTGGCGAGAGCATTCATCGTCTCCATCAGTTTCGGCGTCACCGCTCCATCATCAGCGGCCATACCCTCCCAGGTTGCGGACCTGACGAACCGGTTCGCCAACTGCATCCCCCTCAATGCGCTCTTTTCAAATAGTTTGCTCATTTTCTCCCTTTCTCGTCTCAAGACTTAAGGTCCACTGTTATATGGACGTGAGCAGTAAAATTCCGGGCTATTCTTTTACAGGGACCCTGGACTCGCACGGAACACCGGTCTGGCACAATCCACAAACATCCGTTTCAATGCCGAAATGGTTTTTTACGTATTCCTTTGTGACATGTTCCAGGTAATTAAAGCATTTCGTCTTATCGTGCCCAAGTTCGCTGATCGCTGCTGCGGGACATCGCTTTATGCATTTCCCACATGCGCCGCGTGAGAAGTGAAGGCAATATTCGTGGTGATCGGTGTATGGCCTGCCGGTCGGCTGCACGGAGATTTCGGCAATGACGGATCCACAGCGCATGGCTTTGCCGGTCCGTGTGATGAGACCGTCGCAGAGCCCGAAAGTACCCAATCCGGAAACATAGGCAGCGTGCCGCTCGGACCAGTTAGAAGCAAGACTGTGCCGCTCGGAGACTTCCCATGACCAAAAGGGCGCAAGGACGGGGGCGACGGCTTTGAACCCCGAGTTCCTGAGGATATCCACCACATGACGGCGAATCATTGCATTGAAGACTTCACCATAAGCTTTTGACCTCGCCCACCTTTCGGAAGGGTATGCGGTCTCTTGCCGGTTGTCGGTCCTGGTGACTTGCGTCTGGGGCAGTATCCAGCTAATGACCGTGAGTTCGTCCGCCGATGTTTTTGTGTCGGGGAATGACTTCTTGAAGACCTCGATGGGAGTCATGTAAAAAGGACCTATGTCCTCCTTGATCGCCTGATAGAGAGGGTCACAGCCGATCGAGAAGCCCACGAGCGGTTCATCCCAGGCCCTGTCATTTTCTTTATTTTTCAGGGAATTATCCGAAGAGTCCAGACAGAACTCCTTAATGGCGCTCTCCAGCCAAACAGACAAGTCGCCTATAGGCTCTCTTTGTTGTTCTGTGCAAGCCATACGCACCTCCTCTTATAGATTCTATTCGTGATAGGTAATGATCCGCTCCCGCACATCAGTGTATATGCACACATTTCTCAAAAAAAAAGAGCTTATGTAATGCGAGCCAGGGCGGTGAGCTCCGACAGGTCTTTGAGCAGACCTCCCAGCCGATCCTCGCCCAGTCCCTTCTCAATATGCGCCTGCGCCGTTTCCCACAATGGTATTGCTCCCATCAGCGCATTCTGACCCTGTCCAGTGATAGTCACCTGACGTTCCCTGCGGTCGCTTCCCGGTTCAATGAGGATGAAGTCCTTCTTCTCGAGGATAGTCAGGTTTCGTGTGAGTGTAGTCCGCTCGGTAACGGTCAACTCTGCCAGTTTTGTCAAGGCGACAGGTCCCCGCAATTTGGTCGCCACAAGCACCGAATACTGGGTAGTTCTGAGGCCGCTTGGCCTCAGGAAATCATCGTAGAGCCTCGTGATGGCGCGGGCGGCCCTCCGCAGATTGTAGCAGGCGCAACTGCGCCCTATTTCCCTGCATTTGGCGCTATCCAACTTTTTCGGTGTATCTTCCAAGGGCTCGCATCCTGACTCTTCCTCGCGTAGCGATAGAACGAAGAGGAATTATTTTCTCTTGCTTTTCCCGCTCACTCTTCACTCAAAAGAGTGTATACACACCTATTCGGCCCAAGTCAACTGAAATTTGAACTGCCGGTTTTGATGAATTTGCTTTTCTGTCTCAAGGGGCCTCAATTGACGAGGCTTGCGGCAAAATTTTGGGATCATCCGGCAAATGAGTGCCTATGGGAAGGATTCTCCTGCCCCGGAGTTGTCGGATGGGTCCCTTCGGGGCAAAGCCCTTTTAAGGCAAGACAAACTTCCAAAACCCCATAGCCCGAATTAACAGCAGACGGATAGTGTCCTTTCTCGACCTGGTGATGCTCATTTACAGGATGACCCTAAAAAACTACCTGACGGGAATGCACATTTTCGTGGCGACCCTCGGGTCTGTAGTCGCCGATGTCCACCTCGTCACCGCTCGAACAGAAGTTGACGCCCGGCACATTGCCGTCGTTATAACGAGAACCTAAACAGAGCGTGATGTTCTGTAAATCCAGATGCTTGCCGGTGGCTACAAAACAATAGTAGAAAACCTCCAGAAGCAAACGCTCCAGCAGGGTAACCCCGGGCATGTCACCAAAATCGGAAGCTGATTTGTTTGTGAGTTTCAGATCGGCTTCGGGTTTAGCCTGAACCCAGATAGCATAGGGTTTGTAGATAGCCCGGCGTTGTTCCTTGTTAGGGTTAATAGCCGCATCCAAGTCTTTGGTATAAAGCCAGGCTTCGAGTTTCTTGCGAAGCGCCTGAATAACCTTATTATAGGTCATCCCGTGAGCTACCAAGATAAGCCACCAATCACCATAAGGCTTCTCAGGAATCTCGAATGTTCGAAAATCAATTTCGATTCCTTCCTCCCGATAGAAATTCTGCCACCAGATGAGATAATCCGGCGAATCGCCGAAGTTTCCTGCCATGGCGCGAATCGCGTCACGAATGGCATTTGCTAATTGTGCCTTGTGGCTAAAGAGCCATTTTGCCTGTTCGAAATTAAGGTTTTGAACGAACGAAAGTATCTCTCCCGTGACACCGGCACAAAGATCGGATACCTGTTTTTTAGTAATCGGTCGGTCTGTTCCATGTTCTTTCATGGTCTTTTCCTTCCTTTGCACTGAATTTTAGAAAACTTCTTTTTCCCGTAATTATCGGCTGGAATAATTCACCATTCGGCAACATGGGCGACGACTGCGCAACTGACGTGGCAGAGTAGAGATAAAATATAACAAACTATCCACTGCTTGCCCGCTTTTTTTTGAGGGGTATTAATCAGGTATGGATTGAGCGGAGATCGTGGCTTTAAAGCCAATCTTGGTACCCCTGTCCTGTACAGTAGATATACAGGGAAAATAAAAAAGGATTAGCTTATCAAGCTAACCCCTTGATTGTACCCATAGGCGGGAGAGGATTTGGACCGCCGACTTCGCCCGCAAACATAGACGGGGTAAGGCTCGTTTTGAACCTGCACCTTTTCTGCACCAAAACGGTAGGACGCGGGAGTTGAACCAGGGGTCTTCTGGTTTGGGGAAACCATCTGACCAATCTTGTCCTGTGACACAAATTAAGATTTTTGGCACTCGGCACGACAACACTTGCAGTGGCGAGTTCAGATATTAGGGCTTGATCTCTACGCCTATTGGATTACTTTTTATTGCATCAATCGCATAGTCGATAGTATATCCTATAAGAATTCCTGAATTTTCAAATATTTTAAGTGCAGTAGCTTTTTCACTATCATATACGGCTCCTTCTTGTAGCCTATAACCTGACACAACTCCAATAACTTTTAATTTTTGAGGATCTTTTAGATCATAACAAACAATTGGACCGCCAGAAAAACCAGGGTTGTTATGACCGTCTATATATATCATCTTTACATCTTTATTATTGTCATTGAACAACATTGAAATAATTCCCTTTTTTACTAGCGGAAGTGGAAAATAATTGTTAAACTCTTTAACATCATCATATATATTTAATGGAAAACCAAGAAAAAATACATTTTGGCTAATAATAATATTGGCTATTGATGGTTCGATGTAGTATGATGGAGACAGTTGTCGTGATGGTGCCATCACGACAATATCTATGTTTGGATTCTTTAAAAATATCCTCTTTACCGTTAGTTTTTCCCATCTGGAATTATGAAATATTTCAATGTCATCGCTTTCTTTTAATGTTGAAAGAAAGTGTTTGGCCGAAATTAAATACTGTTTATTATCAACATCTACAGTAAAGCTTGATCCTGAATTATTTCCATATTTTATCATAAACACACGTGTTAATATATTTGATGACACCAGTTCATAATTTGCCATACATATTAATGGATAAATCAATGAAAGTAATAAAAGCACAGCCGTAAATATACTCATGCTCGTCTTCATAAAATGAAATCTCCTTTATTTTAGATTTATCAATATTCAGACAGTTATCTCCACAATCGTTCAAACCGCGCCGGATTGGTCGCCGTGTAAATGACGGTGTGCTGTATGTTCCTGTGTCCTAGATAGTCTTGAATAAGCCGCGTGTCCGCGCCCTGGTCAGCCAGGGCAAAGCCGCAAGAGTGCCGGAGCTGGTGCGGGTGATGTTCTGAATCTACTGCGACAGTTTCCAGGCTCATTTCTGCCTCCTTTTTCTGTTTCACTAGAAAAATCAGGCAGATAATTTACCCTCTATGCTCCTGGGTCAACCATCTTCTCGTTACGTACAGTACAACAAACTGTCTCATGTTTCACTTATTTTCCCGCTGTTCCTCCATCGCGGGCAATTTCGCCGTGAAGGCGGGCGTTACCGGATGGCCGACACTAAAGGCTCGTGAAGTTCCCAAAGGGGCGAGCAGCAAGCGGTCTGTCGTCAGGCAGATTCGCCCAACTCCTAACGAGATACCGGCGTCTCTCGTCGATCTCGTTGAAGTTTGCTCCTGTGATTGTCCACGCGCGCGCCCTCGCGGTGCGTCAATTCTTTAATCAGGCACCGGCAAATACGCCGCCCTGGTTCAGCGCTCTGGAGTGGCCTATGTCCTATGCAGCAAGGCAACGCCAACATAATGAAAGGCCCCCGGTCCTATTTGCCCACTCCCTCCGGCTCCTTAGTCATAATTGAAAAGTGAAATTTCCAATATCCAGAGAATTTTAGGTACTCCCATTCAAATCTATGATACCGTTTTGGTTACAGAAAGGAGCAGCCATGACACCCAAAGCCTATAGTTACATCCGTTTTTCTACTCCGGATCAGCTAAATGGGGACTCGTTGCGCCGCCAGCTTGATCTTTCAAAGAGGTATGCGGCTCAGCATGGCCTTGTGTTGGATGAAAACCTAAATCTTCAGGATTTGGGCTTGAGTGCCTATCACGGGGAGCATCGAGAAGGCGCGCTTGGTCGGTTCCTGGAATTGGTAAAGGGAAGCAGGATTTCAGAAGGCAGTGTCTTGCTTGTGGAATCGCTTGACCGGCTTTCCCGCGAAGTGAAGAGAGGGGTCACACCTACACTTTTCACGCCCCGAGCTCCCTCTCAAGCATTCCAACAGCTTTGCTCTGTTTCATCTCCTCTGCAACCAGTCTGTCTGCCCCGCCATTGTCAGGAGTGTAGGTGTGACCCCTCTC